>NZ_JBPAOH010000069.1:0-37682 GCF_050875635.1 Tolypothrix sp. VBCCA 56010 | reverse complement strand
TATATACAAATATATGTGCTCAGTATTATTATTATACACATCAAGGTACTGCTAGTAGAAAAGGACGCAATGTCCGTGGTCAACTTATAAATAGAATATTAGAAGAAATTATGAATTGAAACTAGCGTGTAGGTAACGATGTGATTTTTTTGTAATTGTTTTTCTGGTGTTTGTCCCATATGCGGCAAAAATGGTGTCAAATAATGCTTACCTGTTACCGTCATAGTTTCTCCTAAAAATAAACTTTTCCGAGGGCTTAAACATATACAGTGTATTTTCATTGCGTAGGTTGGGGAGCCACCCCCGTGCGCGGGTTAAGAGCGTTGAGGGGCGTGGCGTTTGACGTATGTTACCCAACAATATCCCCTCCAACAATTTGTTAGGCGGTTTTCTTATCCCCACCACTTTCAATATGACGACGTAAAACCGAATTAATCAGGGTTTTGTATTCTCCACTCTGCGCTTGAAACCAAGCCATCACATCCGCGTCAAGCTGCACTAGATTTTTTGCTTGAGCAGCCGGAACCCTTAACACAGCCTTCTCAAAGAATTCGTCTGTCAAGGGTGGAATATCAGAATAGTCAATATCATCATCTGACATTGACTTCTTAGCTTCCCAATTAGTACCAGAGGTATTCCTCAAATTGTTGTCGCTCATATTTATTTGCTCTTCGTGCTGAGATAATTCGGATGACATCACCCTGTCGTTCTGTCCAAATAACCACCGCTACACCGTTTCTTAAAAAGCCGATTCCGATCCAACGGTCTTCACCATAGTCAAAACGATTATCTAGCTCAATCAGCATTGAACCGTCAAACATTGTGGGAACATCCGCAAAATCAATTTTATGTTTACGAATATTTTCGAGGTTTTTCGCTTCGTCCCACTCAAACTGCATGAAGATTAAGCAATGCCAATCAGGCTACTAGTTTATTATCGCGCATCCAGAACCCTAAAATAATCTTACAACTTCCATCGGTTGTAAGTTGGTTTAAACGACATTGAAAGGCTAAATTAACTACTCATACTCATGCAACGCTCCTAACTTGCCAATCCCCGACCATATCGAAGCTACCGCAATTACTACCAAAATCGTCCCAACTCCCCCACCAACAACAGCAAGCACCGGACCAAACAAAGCCGCAGCCAAACCAGACTCAAAACCCCCCAACTCATTCGATGCACTAACAAACACACCATTAATCGCGGCAACCCGACCGCGTAAATAGTCGGGAGTGCGAATTTGCACCAATGTCTGGCGAATCACAACGCTAATATTATCCAGTGCGCCACTTAACGTTAGCATCAGCAGTGATAGCCAAAACCAACGCGATAAGCCAAAGATAATTGTCACCACCCCAAAGCCTATAACTGATAAAAGTAGAGCTTTTCCGGCTTTGCGTAAGGGAGGTGAATGTACCAAAATCACCGCCATAATCAACGCACCAATTGAGGGTGCTGCTTGTAGATATCCCAGTTCTATCGGTCCTACCCGCAAAATATCTTTAGCAAAAATCGGTAGTAAGGCTGTCGCACCCCCAAATAAAACGGCAAACAAATCTAAGGTAATAGCTGCGAGAATTAACTGATTTTGCCAGACAAATTTAGCACCAGCAGATAATGCTTTGATGGAAATCGGTTCTTTAGAACGGATGGTAGGCTGGTCTTTGATCGTCGCTACAGAAACAAAAGACAAAAACGCTGCAAATGCTGCCAATAAATACACTCCACTTGCACTTCCCAAAGAAGCGATCGCATATCCTCCTAAAGCTGGTCCCATTACTGAGGCAAGTTGAAAGCTGCTACTATTCCAAGTGGCTGCATTCGTAAACAAACTGCTAGGTATCAACTGCCACAGAAGAGAATCGCTAGCAGGCTTGTTAAATGCTCTAGCAGCACCTGTTAGCAACAAACAAGCATACACCAAGGAAATTGGTGCTTGGGTATAGGAAGCTACTGCCAACCCCAGCGAAGATAAACACGATAGCAGCACTGTTATCATCATGATGCGTTTGCGATCGCATTTATCTGCCACATGTCCGGCAATCAATGTTAGGGCAATAATTGGCACTACCTGCACCAAACCCACACCACCCAAAACCATTGCCGAACCAGTGCGATCGTACAGTTCCCACCCCACTGCAATATTCCTAATTTGAAACCCCGTAAATAGCAGTATCCGTCCAATAATAAATAGTCGATAGTCACGAATTCTCAAGGCTGCAAAGGCATCTTGTTTTACTGCCGATGCTTTAAGGTGCTTTTTTAACTGACGATCGCTCGAAGACATGTTTAAGTAGAGTCAACCCTTCTTCAATGTGTGCAATTTCCTCTGTCGTCAGACTTTCTAGCAAGTCTGCAATGTGAGTGCGAGTTTGGGCAAGGGTTTGCTCAAGATGGTGCTTACCCTCATCCGTAAGATTAAGAACCACCCGTCGTCTTTCTTGGGGATGGTCGCTACGTTGAATAAAATTACGCTGTACTAGCCGTTCTGTAGTTGTAGATGCTGTCGCACAAGTTACACCTAAATGTTCCGCAACTTCTGATAAAGACGCTCCCGGATTGCGTTTGATGAATAGCATTGAGCGCAATTGCGGTATAGATAGAGACGCGGCACTGTTTTCACGCATATCCGCTCGGATAAACCGCATTAATAAGGGAATCGTATCCATTACTTTAACGGCACATTCTTGGGAGGGTTTACCGAGCATCAACTGTTTTTCTCCTGGTTACATCGCCACCCGTGGATAAAGTCGTCCACAGATGATAGTCAAGCCTATTAATGTTAACAAGAGAATTGTACAATCCAGACCAAACCCATAAAGATTCAAGCCATTTACCAGCATTGTACCCCGTAAGGCATCAACTTGATAAGTCAAGGGATTGATGTGAGAAATGATTTGCAACCAACCAGGCATCAGTGATAAAGGATAGATGGCATTACTAGCAAAAAACAAGGGCATTGTTAACAATTGCCCTATTCCTGTAAACCGTTCTCGGTTTTTTACCAAACAGCCAATGATGAGTGAAAAAACACAAAAACAACCCGCGCCTAAAAGTACAATTACTACTACTTGGAGTAATGCTAACGGATGGAGATTTAAGTTAACACCTAACAGCAGCGCTAATCCATAAATAATCACTATCTGTGATAAACTTCGGATTCCACAAGCTAAGGCTTTTCCTAACACCATCGCTGCACGGGGTACGGGACTAGCAAGCAATTTATGCACAATTCCTAAATCTCGCTCCCAAATCAGCGTCATGCCACCAGTCAAAATTGCCACAAATAACACGCTCTGAGCTAAAATACCGGGAGTCATAAAATCTAAATAAGATAAGTTCCCTGTAGGGATAGCGCGAGTGCGGGTAAAAACTTGCCCGAAGATGAGAAGCCATAACGCAGGCTGTACCCCGCGTATCAGTAAATCGTAAGGATCGTGGCGGAGTTTACGCACTTCTAGTTCAGCTATGACTAGAGTTTTGCTGGCTAGTTGGTTAATAGCATAAATAAAATTTTCTCGACGATTTTGTCGTGGTTCAACCCAACCGTTGAGCATTACGTCTGGTTCTTGCCGTGTCATGATAACTAACTCCTGACGCTAATTCGTCCCCTGTATAGTGAATAAAGACATCATCCAAGGTAGCGTTTGTACCTAAAGCAGCTTTTAAATCTGTGGGTGTGCCAGTCGCGATCGCTTTACCGCGATTCATAATTGCTACGCGGTTACACAAACTATCAGCTTCTTCTAAAAAGTGGGTAGTTAAAAATATAGTTGTGCCGTAATCTGCACGAAGTTCCTGCACAAGATTCCAAACTTGGCTGCGAGCAACCGGATCGAGTCCGACTGTTGGCTCATCGAGAAACATAATCTGCGGTCGATGCAAGATGGATTGGGCAATTTCCAGCTTGCGAATCATCCCACCAGAGTAAGTTCTCACCAAGCGATCGCTTGCTTGTTCCAAATTCATAAACGCCAACACATCACGGATGCGCTCTCTGCGTTGCGAATACGGTATATCATACAGCTTGGCAAAAATCAAGAGATTTTCATAGCCTGTAAGACTGCCATCCGCAGAAAGAGCTTGGGGTACATAGCCGATGACTTTTCTCACAGCACCTGAGGAGCGCGTTACATCATAGCTAGCGATGGTTGCCCGTCCACTAGAAAGCGGTAGCAGCGTTGTCAACATCTTGATGACTGTACTTTTACCTGCTCCATTTGGACCGAGCAAACCAAATACTTCTCCTGCTTCTACAGAGATATTCACCGAATCAACAGCGGTGAATTTGTCAAAACGGCGCGTAAGTTCCTGAGTGTCTAATATAACCGTAGGGTTCGGAAAGTCGGCAAGCGTTTCTAAGCGATCGCCTTTTTGCGTCAGTTTCGTCACCGGCAGTACATTCCTTGTTAGTATATTTAGGTTATCTAATTATTAGCTTCTCATATATTACCGAAAAGTCAAGAGCCTATTTTGAGAGTAAGCCGCGATCCCCCGAAGCGTTCAAATCGATTCACACCCCGAATCCACTCGTCAGCTAGACGCGATTTGATCCGGGAAATCTGCGTTCAAGCTTTGGGCGATCGTATCGGTATAGGAAGAATGAAAAATCTTGAAGCTTTAAAATTGATACACCTATAGCTTCGGGTTTAATTCTCGTCTATTTAATTTATCGTCAGTAAAAGCATTGCCAAGAGGGATAGATAAATTATTCATCAATTTTATTTATCGTTTTAAAAATAAATAATATTTGCTGTCATTAAGTAAAAACGAATAATATTGATTTCAAATAAAGCCAAGGTATTTTGCAGCAAAAAATCACTTCTTTCATTGAAGCGCGATCGCCTCCCATATTTCTGAACGGGATTTATCTGCTGATACTAGGCAAAACAAGCAAAACAATCTCGATCATGTGCCTTCACCTGAAAAAACGGAGAGGGACTGGAACGAACACACATTAAATAATTCAGAGCAACAAATATGAGTTGGTTAATTGGTACTTTACTTATCGGGATTTCTGCTGCTTTTGCGACTACTTTTGATGATAATTTGTATTTGACGGCTTTCTTCGGCAAAGTCAATCGTTCGTTTCGTCCCAAGCATGTTATTGTCGGTGAATTTGTGGGATTTACTGCCTTAGTATTTGCTAGTCTCCCTGGTTTCTTAGGTGGTTTAGTTCTTCCAGAAGCGTGGATTGGATTGCTAGGTTTGCTTCCAGTGGCAATTGGTATCAGTCATCTCATGAGTCGAGAAAATCAGGAAGAACTAGTGCAAGATGTGTCACTTAACTTAAATGCTGACAAACCTCAGCGTCAGAAAAAATCGTTATTTGCAATTTTACGCGATCGCCAAACTTACCGCGTCTCTGCTGTCACCATTGCCAATGGGGGAAACAATATTGGAATCTATGTGCCGTTATTTGCTAGTAGCAATCTTCCTAGTTTGGGCGTAATCTTGCTTATTTGCTATATGACAGTTGGAGTGTGGTGTTTTATGTCTTACCACATGACTCGTAATCCTCTCATGGCTCCGGTTCTTGCCCGCTATGGTCGGAAAATCTTTCCCTTCGTATTAATCTGGTTGGGATTCTCTATCTTGATCAAAAGTGGAACCTTTCAACTTATACCTAGTTTTTCAGCGGTTTACAATTAAGCATGACAAGCGATACTGCTGGGGAGTCGTTGCGCGATCGCTCTTCAAAATGAAAACTTTGCCGACATCTTACAGTACTTTCACATATGTTTTTTTAAATATTTAGTACAAAATTTTACAATAAATCCAATTGACAACGATGACCATTGGTAAGGCTAATATCATGTCCGGTTAATTAACACTAATAAAAACATCGTAACCCTCGTAGAGACGTTCCGCTGGAACGTCTCTTTATTAACAATTGTTAAAAAAAGTAGCAGATAGGGAGGAATAACCCATCTGCTACTTGCAACCGGGAGAAGAAACATTACGGGCGCTAACCAGCATGAGCAACTTCTTTCGTGACAGGAGAAATATTGACGGCTTTTACCAAATCGCGTACAACATCCTGTAACCTCTGCTCAACTTCTGCATCTAGCTGGATACTTCCATCGGGCTGTATTTGAATTTGCTTATCTACAGTGTAAATAGTGCTTAGTATGTGCCTAGCTCCTAATTCTGACAGCACAGGTTTCAAAGCATATTCTATTGACAATAAATGAGCGATTGTCCCACCTGTAGCAAGTGGAAGTATAACTTTTCCTGCTAGCGCTTTCTGCGGTAACAAATCCAAAAAGGCTTTCAGGACACCTGTATATGCCGCTTTGTAGATAGGTGTCGCAATAATCACACCCGAAGCTTTTTCTAATAAAGCTTTTGGTTTCTCCAAGGCAGGACTATCGTAACGTCCAAACACCAAATCCTCAGCAGGGATATCACGCGCCAAAATGATATCTACCGTGAAACCCTGTTGTGAGAGGATTTTGCTGGCATACTCAACTAAGCCATAAGTTCTAGAAGGATGACTTGGACTGCCTGCGATCGCTAAAATATGAGCCATTTTGTCAAATCCTGGTAATAATTTCTGGTGTTAATCTACGGTAGCTGCGGTTTTTTCTTTGACTTGTTGTTCGGGAAATTCTCGATTGGCAACTATCTCGCCAAACGGACTAGTTAACTGTGGTTCTAAAACAGGTATATTTTCCAACGGTAAACGCCCAAAGAGTAATTCGGCGACGCGGTAGGCTTCTTCTAAATGGGGATAGCCAGAAAAGATGAAAGTCTCAATTCCCAAGTCTGCATACTCCAACATTCTCTTGGCAACCGTATCGGGATCGCCTACTAAAGCAGTTCCCGCACCACCACGCACTAAACCAATTCCTGCCCACAAATTCGGGCTAATTTCCAAAGCTTCCCGACTGCCATGATGTAATTCTACCATCCGGCGTTGCCCTTCTGAGTCCATACGAGCATAAGCTTTCTTAGCTTCGTCGATCGCTGAAGAATCCACATAGCGAATCAAATCATTTGCCGCATCCCAAGCTTGAGATTCAGTTTCGCGCACAATTACATGTAAACGAATACCAAAGCGGAGTGTCCGTCCTTCTGCTTGGGCAAGTCTGCGAACTGCGGCAATTTTTTCGGCAACCTGTGCAGGTGGTTCACCCCAAGTCAAGTACACATCTACGTGTTTGGCGGCAATACTTTTAGCAATCGGTGAAGAACCGCCAAACCACAAAGGTGGATAAGGTTTCTGCAAAGGTGGAAAAAGTAACTTGCCATCTTTGATGTTGAGATAATCGCCTTGGAAATTAGCAGTTTCACTTGCAGCTATCTGTCGCCAGACTGTTAAAAATTCGTCTGTGAGTTTGTAGCGATCGTCATGAGACAGGTGCAAACCATCCCCCGCTAATTCTACGGGATCGCCACCTGTAACCACGTTAATCAGCAAGCGTCCACCAGAAATGCGATCGAACGTTGCCGCCATCCGCGCTGCTACTCCTGGCGACATCAACCCCGGACGAATTGCCACCAAAAACCGCATTTTTTTTGTATGCGTAACCAGCGCTGATGCCAAAACCCAAGCATCCTCACAAGAACGCCCTGTGGGTAATAAAGCACCTGTAAAGCCCAAGTGATCCACCGCAATCGCAATCTGTCGCCAGTAATCAAAATTTACTGTCCGTCCGCCGATCGCAGTGCCGAGATAGCGTCCTTCTCCGTGTGTGGGAATAAACCAAAGTAGTTGCATAATCCCTATATAGCTGCAAAATTCGGATTATTTCAATACTACAGCAAATCTATCGAGTTACCGTATTTTATCTGACATCCTAAGAGTATTGCACAGGTGAAGGGGGAAAGCAACACTTTTGGCAAATAAAATACGATTTGCCTATCAAGTTATCGTAGTTAATATGAATAACTTTTAGAACTTGAGTTTGACATAAGGAACAATTAGCGGCTTGCCGTACAGCGTTGTTTGTGTAGGTATTTGCCTGTTTGAGGAGGAGTTGTATATCATTACAATTTATCTAAAATATCTATAAATCGATAGATGTACCAAAGTTAATATGTGATATGTTCCGTTTTATCTGGAAATTGCGATCGCCCCATCCCTAGTTCTTCTCGATCATTTTCTAAATTAAAAATATAGAAGCCTTTATCAAAGTTTCTTGACAATTAAATTAGTAAATTTTCAGTTTTGGAGCAATAAATAAGAGGTGATTAAAAAACCCGATATTTACATCGGATTTGTTGTCAATATATTCTCAATAAATCCAAAAAGCTTATCTCAGCTAAATTTGATTATCCAGGGCGTGTGAGGTTTGAAGTCAGAAAATCGATGTGAATTTCTTTAAACTTCAAACCTCTATCCACGGGGGTTCAAAACCCCAACGCCTATGCGTTGCTCGTTTGAGGTTGGGGTCAGAATACCAATACTTAAACCAAACTTCTTCCTTCTTCCTTCTTTCTTCTTCCTTCGTTCAAATGTAATTTAGAAATGAATTTAATTCCCAGTTTCTCACGTATCTAAGTGGGATTTGGATTGAATTCATACACATAATGTGTCCAAACCAACATATATCAAAAACTATTTGTTATAGATTTGTAGACATACAGCAGCAAGCATACATTATATCAGTAACGACAGAACGAAAAATGACTATTTATCCTAGCACGATCGCTATTATTGGCGGTGGCTTAAGTGGTTCTCTAGTAGCAGCAAATCTGATGCGAAATGCAACCATGCCACTGTTCATTAAGTTAATTGAACGCAATCAAGAAGTAGGTAAAGGAGTTGCTTACGGTACGCCATTTGACTGTCATTTGCTCAACGTTCCGGCTGTTAAGATGAGCGCGTTTCCTGATGAACCAAATCACTTTTTAAACTGGTTGCATAAAAACGGATATGAAAAGGTAAAAGAATCTACCTTCGTTCCGCGTAAGGTTTATGGAGATTATGTGCAAGCGACTTTGAACGAAGCAGAGGCAAATGCTCCTTTATTTGTGATGTTAGAGCGAATTACGGATGAAGCTTACGCCATTCATACCAAAAGCGATAATGTCATGGTGAAACTGAGTAGCGGTGAGTGTTTGCAGGTTCAAAAGGCTGTGCTAGCGTTGGGAAATTTCCCTGCGTCTTTACCAAAACCAATTGCTTCTCTAGAGAACCATAATCGCAATATTAGAAATGCTTGGTCAAGTGATGCGATCGCCGATTTAAACCCAGAAGATTCCATTCTGTTAATTGGAAGCGGACTAACGATGGTAGATGCGGTTGTTGCCTTGCACCAAAAAGGATTTCCGGGAAAAATCCATGCTGTCTCCCGTCATGGATTGAAACCGTGCAGTCACAAAACAATAACTCCATTACCGACATTTATTGATGTAAAAACTGCACCAAAAACTGCACGAGAACTACTGCATTTAGTACGTAAGCAAGTGCGAACAGCAATTACTCAAGGTCAAGATTGGCGAGCGGTAATTGATTCGCTGCGTCCGGTTACTGAAGAAATTTGGCAAACACTTTGTTTGAATGAACAAAAAAGATTTCTGCGCCATGTCAAAGCTTACTGGGAAGTTCACCGTCACCGAATTGCTCCAGAAATTGCTGATGTGCTGGATGCTGCTATGCAATCTGGTCAACTAAACTACTATGCAGGTCGGATTCAAACTTGTCGGGAGTTTGACAATAAAGTAGCTGTGACCATTCGCGAACGAGAAACACAGGCAGAGATTGTTTTACAGGTTAACCGAATTCTCAACTGTACTGGTTCAAACTCTAACTACTGCAAATTGCAGCATCCATTACTAGAGAGCTTGCAAGAACAACGGTTGATGCGTCCTAACGCTTTATCAATAGGAATTGATACTGCTGCCAACGGTGCGTTGATTGATGCAGATGGAAATGCTTCTAAATTGTTGTATACATTAGGAACACCGCGCAAAGGTAATCTTTGGGAAACTACTGCTGTTGGAGAAATTCGCGTTCAAGCAGCGAATTTGGCTATTGAATTACTGAAATCCACTTATGTTGTTGATGAAAAACCAGCCATGCTATTTCGTCAACTTTTCGACAAAGAGTCAAGTACATACACGTACTTAATAGCCGACCCAGAAACCAAAGAAGCTATTCTCGTAGACCCGGTATTAGAGCAAGTTGAACGCGACATTCAAATATTACGAGAACTGGGGCTGACTTTGCGCTATTGTCTGGAAACTCATATTCATGCTGACCACATGACTGGGACAAGTAAACTTAAGGATATGACGGGTTGTCTAAGTATCATGCCTGAAAATGCCCAGACTACTTGTGCAAACAGCTATATTGCCGATGAAAGTATGTTGCAATTGGGCAACGTTCAAATTCAAGCGATCGCTACTCCCGGACACACTGACAGTCACATGGCTTACCTGGTAAATAATACTCACTTGTTAACCGGAGATGCGCTATTCATCCGGGGTTGCGGTCGTACCGATTTCCAAAACGGTGATGCTGGACTACTATATGATGTCGTCACGCAGAAGCTATTCACGTTACCAGATGATACCAACGTATATCCCGGTCACGACTACCACGGACAAACGGTGTCTACTATTGGTGAAGAAAAGCGCTGGAATCCCCGATTTGCCGGACGCAGCCGCAGCCAGTTTATCATCTTAATGAATAACTTGAACTTGCCCTTTCCGAAAAAAATGTCATCAGCTGTACCTGCAAATCAACGTGGTGGCGTTTTATTTGTATTAGATTATCAAATTTGAAGATGCTGTTTACAAGATTCCCGACTTCTTTAAAAGTTGTCGGGGATCTGTATTTTGGCGATCGGTAATACTGCTAGTAGCAACCCTACTTTTACGGTCCGATAGTGCTTAACCCGCTGACCGCGATGGCAATGCAGCCATCAACATTAGAGCAGAAGGTATCAGAATGTTTTTGGCGGAAGGTTCAGCCGTCTGGAGCTGTAGGAGGGGAAATAAGACCAAAACTTGGACGAAAGTCTAAGTTGCGGCATTCGCCATTGATTACAGAAGCCCCACCCGCCTGTGCGGTGGGGTAGTTCACGATTGCTCGTTCTTATGAAATCTAAAAGCTGATGCCACTGCTGCCCCACACAAGAGTAGTGCCGCGAGGCGAAAGGTTCCATCAAACGCGACAATAATCGCTTCCGGAGGGGCAACAGCGACATCTTTACCTACAGCAACACTGGCGCTCAATGCTCCAAACACTGAACCAATCAGAGGTACGCCGACGGTGTTTCCTGTGGTACGCGACAAAGATAGTAATCCAGAAGCAATTCCTAATCGCTCTTTTGGTACTGCTCCCATGACAGTGCTATCGTTAGGCGATCGGAATAAACCCAGTCCCAGACCTAAGATTAGATAGCGCCAGATATAGCCTGATTCAGTTAATTGAGCATTGCAGGTACTAATTGCCAAACAACCGCCAATCATCAATGCCAGCCCGATTAAGCCAATAGAGCGAGTGCCAAAACGGTCTGATAGTGCGCCAGCTATCGGGGCAATCAACCCACTGGCGATCGGTAATACTGCCAGTAGCAACCCTACTTTTCCAGTTGGATAGTGTTTAACCCGCTCCAAAAAGAAGGGTGTGATTAGCAATGACCCAGCCAGGACAATGAACACTAGCCAGCCACTGAGCAAACCCATACTCAATCTCAGATTCCGTAACAGGTGCAGTTCTAGCAGCGGTTGCTTGAGGATAGATTCAACGATGATAAAACTGGCAAAACTTACTAAGGCGATCGCCAACAACACTAAAGCGCTGACACTGTTAAAGCCCTGACTTTGCCCTTGAGTCATCCCTAACCCAAAACTGCCTAACGTTAGCAAAGCTAATAAAGCTCCCAAGGGGTCAAAGCGTTGTTTACCCGCTGGTAGGATAGAAGGTGGCACTACACGAGCTACTAAAAAACTAGCTACTATCCCCAGTGGTAGATTAACTAGGAAAATGCTACGCCAGCCTGTCCATCCTAAAAGCAGTCCCCCAGCCGAAGGACCCAAAGCAATCCCCAAGGATACCACACTGCCAATGATACCCACAGCCCGACCCCGTTCTGAGGTAGGAAAGACTTCTGTGATGATTGCTAAACCAAGCCCGGAGAGAAACACCGCACCTAGTCCCTGAAGTGCGCGAGCAGCAATTAGCCAATTAATACTGGGTGCAAAACCGCACAATAACGAACTGAAGGTAAATAGAATCAGTCCCCCTAAATAGAGATGTTTCTTACCCAACATATCGCCCAAGCGAGTCGCTCCCAAAACTAAGCCAGAACTGACTAACTGGTAACTCAACACAGTCCACTGAGCTTGGGGAAAGGAGGAATGCAACTGATTAACTAGTGTGGGCAGAGCTACATTGATAATACCTACATCAAGGGTAGACATTAGCACCCCTATCCCGACACCGAAGAGAACCCAACTTTTTTGTGAGTCTGACAAAGGCTGAGGTTGTGTTTGTAATAGTGGCAATGTCCAGCCTCCTCAATTTCTAAATTTAGGGTTACAAATATTTTGTATACGTATTTTAAGAGTATTTTGCTTTCCCCGTTTGAAAAAGTCTTCAATGCGTGAATTTTTTAAGATGCTTTACCAATATGTGTTGCTTCAGTAACCTCAATTAATTTTCCAGTCTGAACATCATATATATACCCATAGATGGAAATTTCACGGGGAACTAAGGGATGGAAGCGGATGCGCTTGACATCTGCATAAACACTTTTTGCTTGGTCATCAATGGTGAGCCAATCAATAAACTCTCCTTCTGTTGAACCTGGTTCCTCACCAAGCCCCGTTGGGGCGGGTGCAGGGTGTGGGGTGTGGGGTGTAGGGAAAGAGCCAGCCCCAACAACCAGAGGGTCAGAAGCCCCGCCTTCTTCAGGGCGCTTGCGTTGGTCTATCTTCAGAAGCCCCAGCATGTGCCGTCTCTTCCCCTACACCCCACACCCTACCCCCCTACACCCTGTTGTTCACCGATATCATGCCAGCCATTTTCATCAAGTTTGGCAGTTTTGAGGCTACTTGCTAACAAATTTCGTATTGTTTGATCGGTGAAAGTTTCCATACCACAGTCACTGTGGTGGATGACAAACCATTCGCGGGTTCCCAAGAGTTTATAAGAGATAATTAGAGAGCGAATAGCATCATCACGCTTCACGTCCCCCAGCATTACGAATTACATGAGCATCCCCTTCTGCTAATCCAGCAAATTTGGCAGGATCTAGACGAGCATCCATACAGGTGAGAATTGTAAATCGTCTAGCGGGGGGAATGGCTAGTTGACCTTTATCAAAGTTTTCCGCATAAGTTTGGTTTGCTAGGAGTACTTCTTCTAAAACTTGGCTCATTAATTTTCTATTTGTTGAAGTTACAAGAAATGCTTTATGATTAATTTCAATCAGGTGGAGCAAGTTATCTGCTCCCACCTCATCGCTCAAACATTTACAGCCAAGGATGACGCGGTGGGTTTACACCATTCAAGTAGAAATTACCAACGGCGTAGTATTTCCAGCGAGCAGGGTCGTGTAGAGTATGAGTCCGAGCATTGCGCCAGTGGCGATCTAAATTATATTGTTGCAAGGTAGATTTAGTACCCGCCAATTCAAACAGCTTGTTAGTTGTTAAAATCGCAGCTTCCGCAGCCAGTGCTTTAGCTTCAGCCACAGCAACAGAAGCTTCTGCCACACTACTATCGGTTGGATCTGCGATCGCTCGATCAATATACTCACCCGAACGACGCAGCAGTGCTTCGGCTGCATGAACTTGGATAACTATGCTCCCAACATTATAGATAGTCAGCGGATCTTCGTAACCATGTTCCAATTCAACATCAATCCAGGGACGAGCATAGTTGTGAACGTAGTGGATTGTGTCTCTCAAAGCTGCTTTGGCAATACCGACATCCACTGCTGCTTGAATTATTTGAGCGATCGGTCCTTGGGTAGTCGGACGTTCAAAGGCTAAGAAGTGAGGAATCACATGCTCTGCGGACACTTGAACATTCTCAATTATAGTAGTGCCGCTGGCGGTAGTACGCTGCCCAAAACTGCTCCAATCGTCAATGACATTTAAGCCTGGTGTACCGCGTTCTACCAAAGCAATCACTGTTTTATCGTCATCATTACGAGCAATGATTGGAATCCAATCGGCTACCAATGCACCGCTAGAATAAAATTTTCGTCCGTTAAGAACGTATCCATCTCCAGACTTTTCCAAGCGTGTCTGCACGTCAGTTACTGATTTGGTGCCAATCTCAGAGAAAGCGTTGCCAAATCGCTTACCTTGCAATACTAGGTCAAAGAAAAAACGTTTTTGTTCTTCGGTGCCATCCAATCGAATCGATTCGACAATATACAAGTGATTTTGGGGAATTTGTCCCAAACTCGAATCAGCTTCCGAGATAATTTTAGTTACTTCTGCTAAGCTCGATTCGATACAAAAGCACCGCCATACTCTTTGGGAACTGTAATCCCCCACAGCCCACTTTGAGAGTATTTATTCACTTCCAGAGCAGGTATCTTCCCTTGTCTGTCTCTTTCGGAATCTCCTTTGACAAATTCAGCCGCTAATTGATGGGCGATCGCGATCGCTTGAGTATCGTCACGAATCACATCAGCTTTTTCTTCAGTATTCGTATTAATTACAGATGTCATGTTTTACCTTCCTTTTATTTATGTTGCGTAATTTTCACAGGTATCTCAATCAAAGTATTAGCATTTGTTTAAGCCGTCACTAACTCATCAGATGTGCGATGACGCGATTCAATTTCTCGTACCAAGGGAATTACCGTGCGACCAAAAGCTGGCAAGTCATCGCTGTAATGCAAGAATCCACCCAGAATCAAATCTATCCCGACTTCGTAGAACTGACGAATGCGATCGGCAACTTGGTCTGCTGTGCCAATCAAACCTGACCTAAAGCCATCGTTATATTGCACCAAGTCTTCAAAATTAGAGTTTGCCCACATCCCCACTTTCTCACGAGTTGAAGATCCTGCTTGTTTTACAGCTTCGCCAAAACCTGTAACAGCTTCTTTATCCGCTTGAGCAATAATTTCTCGCAGTACGTCATGAGCTTCTTTTTCAGTGTCTCGCACGATGATAAAGGCATTTAGTCCAAACTTGACTTTACGCTTTTCCTCACGCGCTAGGGCAGAAATTTCCTGAATTTGTTCGCGCACACCTTCGATGGTGTTGCCATTCATGAAATACCAGTCAGATACCCGCGCTGCCATCCGTCGTGCAGCTTTGGAGTTACCACCTTGGAAAATTTCTGGATGGGGATTCTGATTAATTGGTTTAGGCTTCACCCAACCACCATTGATGCGGTAAAAGTCTCCCTTAAAGTGGAACTCATCTTCTGTCCACATTCCTTTGAGTACGCGAATGAACTCCTCGGATCTGCGATAGCGTTCATCATGGTCTAGCCAGGGTTCACCATAAATTGTGAATTCACCTTTAAACCAACCACTGACAACATTTAGAGCAAAGCGACCTTTAGAAATAAAATCAATTGTCGCACCCATTTTGGCAACTACACCCGGATGCCACAGTCCCGGATGAACTGCGGCAATCAATTTCAGCCGTTCAGTCACAGGTGCTAAAGCTGCTACTGTAGTCAGTGCCTCTAGTTGGTACTCAGCACCGTAGCTGGCAATAAACCGAGCTTGTGCTAAGGCATAGTCAAATCCTACCTGTTCGGCAGTTTGAGCGAGTTGGGCATTGTAATCAAATGTCCAATCTGTGCGTTGAGGAATTTTGCTGACAACCAATCCACCACTAACATTGGGAACCCAATATGCAAACTTAATATCCACCATGATTGACACCTCCTAAGTGTGCTGTGTGAAACCCGATCAAAACACTGTTACTGCTGCTATACAGTCTGCATATAGCGTCAGAATTTGCAGATCAAGTTAACAGCAATGCAGAAGATCCGGCGTTCAAGTTGAAAAACTCGATTAAATGAATTCTGTGTGAAACTGAAAACTTTTAAATCCTTACTGATGAAGGAAAATAAAAGTACTATATTCCGACTGAGTAACCGTAGTTTTATTTATGTTAAGTTATCATAGTTCATCCTGAAAAGCAAGTTTTTGGTTACTGAGGTAATAACCTGCCGTAGCACAGTTTGACTACAGGATTCAATTGACGAATTTAAAATTACGGTAAATTGACCGAAATACCGTAGTATTAACTTATTATGAACATCCCATAGATCGGTGAAAAAATCGTGCTTAGGTTGTTAATGCGTAAATGGGGGTTATTAGTAGCTACTTTGCCCCTTATCTTTTCATTGAGTGCTTGTGCGGGGCAATCAAAAAACATTGGTAGTCGGTTGGATACAGTTAAAAGCCGTGGCAAGCTGATTTGTGGTGTAAGCGGACAATTGCCAGGGTTTAGCTTTGTCAAGGCTAACGGTGAATACGCTGGATTGGATGTAGATGTATGTCGTGCGATCGCGTCGGCTATATTTGACGATCCAAAAAAAGTTGAGTTCCGCAACTTAAACGCTAAAGAACGCTTTACAGCCGTGCAGACTGGAGAAGTAGACATCCTCAGTCGCAATACAAGCTGGACAATTAGCCGAGATACTTCTGTAGGTTTGGAGTTTGCGCCAGTGGTCTTTTATGATGGTCAAGGCATCATGGTGCGAAAAAATAGCAAAATTCAAAAGCTGGAAGACCTGAAAGGTAAATCTATCTGCGTTCAGACAGGAACTACCAACGAACAGAATTTATCAGATCAAATGCGACAGCGGAGTATTAACTATAAACCTCTTGTCTTTGAAGATGTGAATACTACCTACACCACCTATGAGCAAAATCGCTGTGAAGCCATAACAGGCGATCGCTCTGGGTTAGTCTCCCGTCGTACAGCTTTGTCCAAACCTGATGACCATGTGGTTCTAAATTTAGTGCTGTCGAAAGAACCTTTAGCACCAGCTGTTGCTAATGGGGATTCTAAATGGTCCGATGTGGTGAAATGGTCTATTTATGGGCTAATTAATGCCGAAGAACTAGGAATTACTTCTCAAAATGTTAGCCAATCAGCCAGCAACACTAATCCAGAAATTAAGCGCTTATTAGGCACAGAAGGTAACTTGGGTCAAGGTGCGGGTCTAACAAATGATTTTGTAGTTCGGATTGTCAAACATGTTGGTAACTACGGTGAGATTTATGAGCGCAATTTAGGTAAAAATTCTGAGTTGAAACTAGAGCGCGGTCCAAACAAGCTCTGGAATCAAGGTGGAATTGTTTATGCTCCCCCCTTCCGCTAAAGCAATATCAGTTATGACTATTCCCTTATGGCGCAATCGGAAGTTTTGGAGTATCGTTGGTCAGTTAATAGCCGTCTTTGTTGTTGCGATTGTAGTGGCGATACTCTGGTACAATCTGACCTACAACTTGCAACGATTGGGTATTCAGCTAGGATTTGACTTTTTGCGATCGCAAGCCTCTTTCGATATTGGCGAAACTCCAATTTCATACCAACCCTCTGATACCTATAGTCGAGCTTTATTAGTTGGGTTAGTCAATTCTTTGCGCGTCATTATTGTTGGCACAATTTTGTCAACAATCATCGGTATAACCGTTGGCATAGCAAGGCTATCTGATAATTGGTTAGTGCGGCAACTAGCTTTAGTGTATGTGGAAATTTTACGAAATACACCTTTACTTTTGCAATTATTCTTTTGGTACTTTGCTGTTTTTATAAATCTCCCAAGCGTAGAAAATCAAATTTCCTTGCTGGGATTAATCAATATCAATAACCGAGGAATAGAACTTTTAGGAATACAGATATCCCCGGAATTATCTACCTTAATTTTAGGATTGACATTGTATACAGGTGCATTCATTGCCGAAATTATCAGAGCGGGGATTCAATCAGTACCCAAAGGACAATGGGAAGCAGCGCGTGCATTAGGTCTAAAGCCTGGATTAATATTGCGGCTGGTAGTTTTTCCCCTAGCTTTGCGATTGATTATTCCACCACTGACAAGTCAATATCTTAATTTAGCCAAGAATTCTAGTTTAGCGATCGCTATTGGCTATCCAGATATCTACTTTGTTGCTTCCACCACCTTTAACCAAACAGGACGAGCCGTAGAAGTTATGTTGTTAATTATGGCTACTTATTTAACCATGAGCTTGAGTATCTCCTTAGTGATGAATTTATTGAACAATACTGTACAACTCAAAGAGAGATAAACTGGGAACAATTAAGAAGATAAAACGAGAATTTAAAGTTGTTTTTCAAAAGCTAAAAAGATGTAATGGCGAAGAGTCAAAACTCACAAATAGTACAATGGTTGCGACGAAACCTATTTAATAGCTGGTACAACACAATCTTGACGATTATCTGTTTATGGATACTTTTATTGGCAATAAAAGGCATCCTTACTTGGATATTTGCTCAAGCACAATGGACAGTTATCAAAGCTAATTTACATCTATTTTTGGTTGGTCGTTTTCCCCAACAACTTTACTGGCGACTTTGGCTAGCATTAGCAATTATTCTCAGTCTCACTGGCTGTTATTGGGGAATTTTAACTAAGCGCTTGCCTAACATAATTAACAGATGGCAACCTTTAGCATGGGCGCTATCTTTCCCAATCATTCTGTGGTTAATTGGGGGTGGTTTCGGATTAGAACCAGTAGAAACGAATTTGTGGAACGGTTTGCTGCTCACTCTTGTGATGGCACTAACTAGTATTATCCTTTCCTTTCCCTTGGGTGTCTTACTAGCGTTGGGTCGTCAGAGTTCGCTGTTTGTCGTGCGCTGGATGAGTATCCTTTACATCGAAATCATCCGGGGACTACCGTTAATCGGAATTTTGTTTTTAGCTCAGGTAATGCTACCTTTATTTCTACCAGATGAAATCCGGTTAGACCGAGTACTGCGAGGAATTGCTGGGTTAACTCTATTCAGTGCCGCATATTTAGCAGAAAATGTACGCGGTGGTTTACAAGCAGTTCCACGCGGACAATTAGAAGCTGCTAGAGCGCTAGGATTTAATACTTTGTTCATAATATTATTTATTGTCCTTCCCCAGGCACTACGTGCTGTTATTCCAGCCCTTGTTGGTCAATTCATCGGTTTATTTAAAGATACTTCTTTGTTAGCAATTGTTGGGTTATTAGAATTAACAGGAATTTCTCGCTCTATTCTGGCTCAACCACAATTTATTAACCGCTATGCAGAAGTATATTTATTTATCGGACTGATTTATTGGCTTTTTTGTTATTCAATGTCCCTAGCTTCTCAACGTTTAGAAAAGCAACTTAAATTAGGAATTAGGTAGAGATGTTCCACCGGAACGTCTGTACGGTCGGCGCGGTAGAGACGTTCCACACCGAACGTCTGTACGAAAGTTAGGAATTGAATACTAGTTAACAATGACCAATTACCCATGACCAATCACCAATTACCAATGACCAATTACCAATGACAAAACAACCTATTATTCTTGCCGAAGATATCCATAAGTGGTATGGAAAATTTCACGCTTTGCGGGGCGTTAACCTGACAGTAAATCGGGGGGAAGTGGTGGTACTGATGGGACCTTCGGGTTCGGGAAAATCAACTTTTATTCGCACCTTTAACGGCTTAGAGGAATATCAACAAGGACGAATCGAAATTGATGGTATTGCACTCACCGATGACCTACGAAATGTTGAGACAATTCGGCGAGAAATTGGTATGGTGTTTCAGCAGTTCAATTTGTTTCCTCACCTGAGTGTTTTGCAAAACATCACCTTGGCACCAGTTTGGGTGCGGAAGTGGACTAAAGTAAAAGCAGAAGAAGTAGCGATGCAATTGCTAGAACGAGTGGGAATTTTGGAACAAGCACAGAAATATCCAGGACAGTTGTCTGGGGGACAGCAGCAACGGGTAGCGATCGCTAGAGCTTTAGCAATGCAACCCAAAATTATGCTTTTTGATGAACCTACTTCAGCTCTCGATCCAGAGATGGTACGAGAGGTCTTGGATGTTATTCAAACTCTCGCTGCTGATGGTATGACGATGGTAGTTGTCAGTCACGAAGTTGGATTTGCCCGTAAGGTTGCCGACCGAGTGATTTTGATGGATGGCGGTATGATTGTAGAAGAAGCTTCTCCCACAGCCTTTTTTCAAAACCCTCAGCAAGAGCGTACTCGCAAGTTTTTGTCACAGATTCTTTAGACTTCAAGGATAAAATTAAGATAACAGTCATGTTTCAAGGTTAAAAGTTAAAAATTTTGAATGGCAAAAGACCGATTTCACGATGCAGTTAGAAGTGCTTTAGAGAAACAAGGATAGATAATTACAAAAAATTAGGGTGTCGGGGGTGGCTGAGTGGGTGTAGGGAAAGAAAAAGATCGTATGCGGGGTGGGTAACAGCCGGTTTCTGATATGAAGCTGTAGAAATTGTTTGAACAGGATCGGCAAAAGAATTTGGATTGGTGACAAAGAATCTGCCGTTTTGGTCAAATAATTCGTCGCTCCTACACCACCCTAGGCAGTAACGAATGCTGGCTTTTCACAGAACAGGAGTATTCTTTGTAGCTTCTGTAGTGAGTGGAACAACTACTTTAACCTAAAATGAGGGGCTATATATGATAGAAAAATAAATACCGTTATCTTGCAACGTTCGTTTGTCGGCATCGATTGAGATTAAAGGAAGACCATAATCGATTCGGGCTGATAAGTTTTCTTGTTGCCATAACAATCCCAATCCTGCGCCAACTAGTGTATTTTCAATCAGATTACTTTTGCCGTTATTCCAACCTGTACCGATGTCAATAAAGGGTGTAACTTGCAGCACTCCATTACCGTTAGCTTTGAGAATAGGCAGGCGAAACTCTGTAGAGAATAATATGCCATTATCTGTGAGCAATGCGTCTTGACGATATCCCCGAACAGTTTGTTGTCCCCCAATTCCAAATTGTTCAAATGGAACTAAAGCGCTATCCGCAACTTGGATATCACCGCGCACGATTAATAAAGTATCAGCAGCTAAAAGCCGCGTCCATTGAGCTTGTCCGCGCCAACTGAAAAAGCGACTGTCAGGGGCATCATCATTAATTGTGGCATCAAACAGACCTAACCCGAAAGAAAATTGCGATCGCGCTGCTAAAACTTGTCGTTCGTCTCGCCTAACCCAGTCTTGAAAAAATCGCAAAGCAGAAATGCGAGTGCGTCCTTCTTCATCTGCTCCCGGAGAAAGGGGATACCCACCGATGTTGTCAATACCCAGCTTTGTTTGATTTTGTTGTCGCGATAAAGTGAATCCAACAGCAAATTCTTCTCTTGAGCGTTGAAATAAAGGCTGACGATAGCTGAGTTCGTAATAACTTGAATCTGCCTCAATATCGAGTTCATCGAAAGGAGGTTCAATTACATTACTGTTAATATTACCATAGGCGAGGCGGAGTGTGCCGTTACGGGGATTCAGAGGAATTGTATAACTGACATCTACTTCGTTACTACCATCGGTATTTGTGTAACCTACTCTCAACTGATCCCCAAAGCCAAGTAAATTCGCTTGGTTCAATTCAATCTGACGCCGGAAACTACCAACGCTCGGCGTTCGTCCGTTATCAATCGATGGGATAATACTCAAAGTTTTCGCTTCGATTATATTCACTTGCAACAAATTTTTTCCCGGACTGGTTCCAGCTTGCAAGTCAGCCGAGATGTTAGCGATGAGTGGGTCGAGTTGCAAAAGTCGCAATCCCTCTAACAAACGATTAACATTGACTGGAGCCTTAGTTGCTAACGCAATGCGACTGCGGACATAATCAGGATGCAAACGACGGCTGCCATTAACTTTAATGCCTTCAAGGGAACCTTCAATTATCTGAATTTTGACTATCCCATTTTCTAAAGTTTGAGGTGGAATGATGGCTGCGGAAGTGATATAGCCACGTTTAACGTAAAAGTCGGTAATTGCTGAACGAGCTTGAAACAATTCTGCGAAGCTGAGGTTCCGTCCTGTATAGTCTTTGAGTAATTCGGTGAGTTCTTGCGAACTAAAAACAGTACTGCCAACTATTTCAAATTGACGGACGAAGATAGTATTAAGCGTATCACCAGGTAGTTCTGGCGGTGGTTGCCCAGTTGTTGGTTTTGGCAATAAATCTTCCGGGGGTGGAAGTTCAAGTGGTGTTTGCTCTGGCTGTGGGTTCGGGGGAAGCGATCGCGGAATATCTTGAGGAGGAGGAATCGGAACATCAATCCGCTGGGCAATATCGGGAATTTCCTCAGATGGTAACGCAGATATGCCGCTATCTGCCCAAGCAGATGCAGAAAAAGCTATTAAGAATGTAAAAGGCAAAAGGCAAAGGGTAGAAGGCAATCCCATAGATAAATAGAGGGGTTTTAAATAAGAGGAAGACTTAGAAAATAATCGTTTAACGATTATCCATAAAATGTTTTTATGCAAATTTAACATGAGACTTGAACAGAATAGATAAAGAAATAATGCTGTGTTGCCGCGCCGTGTAAAGGAAAGTTAAACTGATAATTTTTTGCTCATAAATAAATTTCACAGCGAGAAGACCCGCCCAGAGTTAAAACTCCACAGCTTAGAGCTACTGTCCGTTAAAACAAACTAAAACTCTTACCCAGTCGTATGAAGACGACTTTAGTTACTTGCTGTGGGAATTTATTCAAGGGCGGGTTATTGCTGGTGCAAGTTGTCCGGGACTTGAGTTCTTAGCCTTGAACTGAAGTTCAAGGCGCACTCAGGCAAAGGTGCAAAAAAGAGTAAAAACATTCGTCAAATTTGATCGAAGCATAAACCGGCTTTTTCAACATAAATACATCCTGCGTTTTATTTTCAACCAAAAAGCCGGTTTATTAGGCGTTTTGCGTAGTTACCGAATCAAGGAAAACAGAATTGGCATAAATCGCAAGTTGCGATCGATTCTTTAGGTTTAGACGATTGAAAATGCTGTTAATGTGCGTTTTAACTGTACTTTGACAGATAAATAGTTTCTGAGCAATTTCTTGATTTGTTGCGCCGATCGCCACTAAACGTGCTACATCTAATTCTCTTGGTGTCAATTCTGCCAGCGCGGGGGAAATAGATTCCGATATTGGTTTTGGTATATTTTGGCTAACAACCCGCTCAAGAAGACCAGGTGCAAGTTGGGCATATCCACTGTTGATGCAGCGAATTGCATTCACAAGTTCATTTGAAGGCATATCTTTAAGAAGATAACCTTTGGCGCCGGCTCGAATCGCTTCACTCACATCGCGATCGTCATCATAAGTACTCAATACTAAAACCTTTATGTTGGGAAATCGTTCACAAATGATGCGGGTAGCGGTGATGCCATTCATGACTGGCATTCGCAAGTCCATTAACACAATATCTGGTTGTAGAGTTTCGACTTGTGCGATCGCTTCTTCTCCGTTTTCCCCCATACCCACAATTTCTAAGTCAGGTTCTAGGCTCAAAATTGCTTTGAGACCTTGACGAACTAAACTTTGGTCGTCTACAAGTAATAAGCGAATCATACAGCACACCTTTTAAAAATAAACATATCTTTCTTCCTCTAACTTTGTACGAGCGAGAAAATCTCGCTTTTCTTCATTTGCGTGTTTATTCAAAGAATCTTGACCCATAGTTCTAACAAGTTGACGTACTTCGTACATCAGAGCGCTACTCACTTGGTAGGCTTCTGACACTGATTTTTCAGCTTGTGTTGGGTTGATTTGCCAAAGTTTTTGTGCAACTTCTAATTGGATATGTAAAGCTGCGATTGAATGCCCTAACTTGTGATAAAAGTCAAGTAAATTGTGATTTGTTTCTTCAATGACTGTGAAGTATCCCATTTGTGATGCATAATTTTGCAATTGTTTTTCAGCTAATATCAATTGTTGATGTTTTTGGCGATATGTACAAATAGTTTTCATCAATTGCCAAGCTAGCGTCAAGAAAAATATCCCTATTAACAAAATAGTCACCATGTTTTTTGTATTTGAATAAGAAGATTTGGTGAAGAGATTATAAAGTTAAATCTCAACTATTTTATTAATAGCTCTAATTGAACCGCTTGGCTATCTACTACTGCAATTTTCTAACTTTAGTTTGAATTATTACCCAGTCATCAACAAAAAGTTTGAAAAAATACATTTATCTAATACTAAAGTTGGATGAAAGTAGTGAGCGGTTCACCGCTCAATTACAAGGTTTTTAACGGCTAGCTCCGCCTAATTGATTCTGACTTCTGAATTCTTCTTAAACGCTGGTTATAATGATGCTAAGTTTTGCCATTCATTCAGATGAAGAGGTTGCCATTCACCAATTTTGACTGGCGGACTTTTGCTAATTGAAGGAGATTCTTTAGGAATATATATTTTAGGCATTTGCGGTATATGAGATATCTGAGATATATGCATGGGAATCTCAACAGTAATGCAACAACCATTTCCTGGCTGAGATTCTAAATGTAAATGACCTTGTAAAACTGCTACTCGTTCTTGCATTCCTCGGAGTCCGTAACCACCTGAAACTTGTTCAAGGTCAAATCCGCGACCGTTATCTTGAATTGTTACATGCACCTGTGTTGGAGTTGTGCAGATATAAAGTTGCACTTTTGTTGCTTGAGCATATTTGCGAATATTATTAAGCGCTTCTTGGATAATTCGATAAATGGGTGTAACAAGTTGTGAGGGTAATGCAATGAGTAAGTTAATCTCAACTTCAGGTAAAATTCCAGTTGTTTGCTGAAAATCATCGATCAGAAATTCAATCAGCGTTTCTAGAGACTGGGTTTCGATTTTCTCACTGCGTAATGCTTTCACAGATTGGCGGACTTCTTGAGTGGCGATCGCTACTAAACGATGTGCCTCAGTCAAAAATTCCTGCGCTTGAGTTGGATTGGGTTGGCAAAGTTTAATTGCTGTTTGTAATTGAAAGTTCACCCCAGTCAGTGCATGTCCCAGAGAATCATGTAAATCCCGCGCAATGCGATTGCGTTCTTGCATCGCTGAGAGATTGGCAAATTGCAATACGCATTGCCACAAAGAGTCATGCATTTGAGCTAGTTGTTCTGGTGTATAAAGTTCTTCGACCACGACAACCTCTTTGTAACGTCCGGCTATTTCTTATATATTTCTCAGTCAGGGAAGCTTATGCAATTGTTGTCGCGCAGTACCAGTAGGGTGTGCAAGAGCGCAACGCACCATCCTTTGATTTTCGGTGCGTGATTGACGTTCGTCCATAACGCACCCTACTGGCTGCTTAAATCCAATTCCCCAGCAACACAAACGCTCCCCAGTAGTATGGTGATTTGTACTCGGGGTTGTTTAAAATGGCAAGTTGGGCTTGACGGAGAGCTTCTGCTTTCGAGATACCTGTTTTACGCGCTTGTAGCAATTGGTCATAAAACTGACTCATCAAGGTTGCTGATGCTTCATCGTTGATTTGCCACAAAGTTGCTACGGTACTGCTGGCACCGGAACGCACTGCTACACCTGCTAATCCTAATGCAGATTTATCATCACCCGTCGCCGTTTGGCAAGCGCTGAGGATGAGCAGTTCGAGTGGGTTGTTTCGCGACAATTGGACGGTTTTGAGAAGGCTACTAAGCTCGTTGACTTTGATTTTGCCATTCCAAGTGAGAATAAAGGTTTCGTCTGCTTGAGAACTAAATTGAGCGTGGGTTGCTAAATGTACAATCGGGTAGGAAACGGCTGATACTCTATCTTCAAACGCGGAATTTGTAAACTTATTGTTAAATAAGACTTGGCTGGGAAGCTCAGATTCAATTTTTTTCACTTCCTTCTCGACATTGGGTAGCGCCAAAAAATCCGGCGGACGAGCTTCACTAAGTCCAGCTACTAAGGCTCCCAAGCGTTCTTGTTTGAGCGATCGCGGTGCTAATAATTGCAGTCCCGGTGTCAAAGCAATGCTATATTTTTCTACCAAAAAATTTTTTCCATCATGTAGCGCCGCCATTGGTATATTCCGCAAAACTCCATCTAAAACAAATACCAGTGTTTCTACTTGACTGGTGGCAAGGTCTGCGGCTTCTGGCTTGATAACTAATTCATACATTTTTTGGAGTTCGGGCAGCGTCAGGTCAAAGGTATTTGATTGGTTAAGGATACCTCCGAGACGTGATGCGATCGCCTCAACTTCTTTCTTGCTAATGCTTGTTTTGTAGTAGCGAAAATCACGGGTGTCTTTGGTTTGGGAATTTTCTTTAGATTTGGGTAAGCTGACGATAGTAGCAAGCTGGTCATCTAAAATAATCGGATAAATTACAGCTGCGCGTCGATCCACTTGGTCTACTTGTTCTGGCTTCGCAGTCAAGCAAGCTTCCCGGAAAAAGTTATCGAGTTCAACTAATTGCAACCCTTCAATGACATCTCGCGCTGTCTTGAGATTGTCTTTTTGATTCGATTGCACTAACAAGCTGACGAGTTGACGGTGAATCGGTTCAACTTCATATCTAAAAGAATATTGTACATCCGGACTGGCTGCGGCTAAATCTGTTCGCAACGATTTGATTGTGCCGACGGCTTCTTTGTATGCAGCGATCGCACTATCAATTTTTCCCTGCGCTTTCGTTACCCGTCCCAACTGCCATTGCCAACGGTAAGCGATATCACCTGCGTTGATTTGTTGCGCTAATTGCAGTGCTTGTTGAGTCAACTTTTCTGCTTCTGCCCATTGGTGCGTTTCTTCATATACATTCCCCAAACTTCCCAGCGCGTCAGCTTGTATACGCGGGTTTCCTAAATATGCAGCTTGTTGAACGGTTACTGATAATAGTTCCGCGATTTCACGTAGATTAATGGCTTCTGGGGTTTGTTTCCTCATCCGCATCATTGTTTGCGCGAGATTCACCCGTGCTTCAATCGCGGTGTAACTAGGTGGTAATGTCTGAATTTGTTTTTGTATTTGTGGCAATAAGCTTTTAGCTGCATCTTTTTGTTTGCTATCGACAAGCAAACTAAGTTGGTTAATTTGCGCTTGTATACGCAGATTCACTGAGGAAGATGTAGCAGCTTGTTGATAGAAATTTAAAGCTGCTGGGAAATCAGCTTGAGCGCGGGCAGTGTTACCGAGGCTGAGTTGAGCTAATGTAATTATGTCGGGTAAATTTAATTTATTGGCAATTACCAAGCTGCGCTCCAAAACCAGACGCGCTTGCGGCAAGTTGCCAACAGCTCGTAGGGAGTCTCCTAAAGTACGCAACGCTGTTGCTGTTTCCGGGGAATCAGAAATCCCTGACAAAAGACTTTTTAGTTTATTGTCTGTTGTATCTTGCGGCAACTTTAACGCAGTGTAAAGTAGGGGAATTGACCGACGATAAAGACCTAAATTTTGTAAAGCTTGTGCTTGATTAGTTTGGCTGGTAAGTACTAAGTTGGGTTTGTTCAGTTGGGTGTAAAGAGTTGTTGCTCGTTCCCAGGATTTCAAAGCAGCATCGGCTTGTCCGCGTGCTAATTGTAACCCACCTTGGATGTCAAAGCTTTGAGCCAATGCAGATAATTTTTCTGAATTTGTTTCTTTTAGAGATGTTAATAAGGTAATGCTATCCGTAATTGTACGGTTGGCATCGTTCCATTGTGCCAATTGTTGGTAACAAAGCGATAAGTTGCTCAGACTGAGTGCTTGACGAATCGGGTCTTTTGCCGATTGATATGCAAGGGATGCTTGTTGAAAGAGCTTTGCCGCGTCGGAAAATTTACCTTGTTGATAGTTTTTTCGCGCTTGTTGATCCACAGATGAAGCCGTTTGAGTTTGAGCGGCGCCCTTAATAATTGGAATTTGAGCAAAGCTAGGTGATGTGATGCACAATAATGCAGTCAACACCATCGGGAGACAAAAGCGAATTGATTTTTTCCAGTTTCGTTTAATGCGTCTCATTATTTTGGTTGCAGCTGAATAGTATATGTAGGGTGCGTTACGCTACGCGATAACGCACCCTACCTGTATTTCAAAAATCAAATACGAGTCCTATATATAGGACATGCAGCAGATGTCGTAGTAGCATTAGGAGTAACTTCTGGCGCTTGGGCAACTAACATAATTTTGCCGTCAGGAGTTTTCACCCAACCTTGAGCCTCGACGATCGCCTGACGGGAACTAGAAGATAAATTCGGTGTTGAAGATATATTTGGTTTGGGGCGATCGCTATCCAATGTCGCTAGTTGAGTTAAGTTTGGTGTACCAATCAGCGGTTGTGTAGCGTTCGGTGGTATGCCGCGTCCGGTGACGATAAATTCACCTAAGGGTTTTTTCGCATTGCGACCTCTGGGACAATCCTGGGCAATTTGGTTGCTAGCATCAATGACTTGTCCTGGTAGTTCGATTATTCCTTGGGTGGGGTCAACATCGAGGGTATTAATTTCGGTAGAGCCGCTAAGTTGTGGACTTGCACCTGTGGCAGTAATATCACTTTCTGGCGTGGAAAAAGTGCGCGGTTGAGTGCCGAAGATATCTTGGGCAGTAATGCGGACGCGACCACCACGAAAGTCGGTAGAGTTGGCGCTGATGTCGCTGTTTTCCAGAGCAATTAGAAAGTCGGTGTCTATATTAATATTGCCACCGATAACGTTTTCGCCTGTGGCGTTGGTGGTGATGTTGCTACCACGACGGAGAATTAAAAGCGGGGAATTGAGGTTAATAGTTGCTTGTTCGCGGTTGGGGTCTTTATTTGGGCTGCGGGTGTTGGCGTTGAGAGAGGCTTTGTTGTCTAGGCGGATGGTGTCAGCGTTGATGGTCATAGTACCTGCGTTACCTGTTCCCTGACTATTTACACGGACTTCAGCACCATCCCGTACAAGTAAATTTTGGGTGTTAACCTTTAAATTTCCGGCATCCCCAGTTGAACCTGTTTCAGCAGAAGCCAATAAACTACTTAAGAACTTACCGTCAACAGACCTACCAATTAGTTCCACTTTACGTGAGGCATTAACTGTTAAATTGCCTCCCTTACCTGCACTCAACGTACTAGTACTCGCTAATGCCCCATCCTGCACAAGTAAATCTTGAGTGTTAACTGTCAAATTTCCCCCATCCCCGGTTGAGCCTTCATTAGCACGAGCAAACAAGCCACTGGAATCACTACTATCCACAGTTGTACCAATTAGTTCCACTTTACGTGAGGCATTAACTGTTAAATTGCCTCCCTTGCCTTCACTAAAGGTGCTGGCGCTCACCTGTGCTCCACCCCGAACTAATAAATCTTGAGTGTTAACTGTCAAGTTTCCACCATTTCCAGTAGAGCCTTCATTGGCATCAACAAATAAGCCACTAGTAGCACGATTATCCGCAGACCTACCAATCAATTCCACTTTACCGGGGGCATTGACAATCAAATTTCCTCCCTCCCCAAAGCCAAATGTGCTAGCTTTTACCTGTGCCCCACCCTGTACAAGTAAATCTTGGGTGTTGACGATTAAGTTACCAGCATTGCCAGTTGAGCCTTTTTCCGCAGAAGCTGCTAAGACGCTGGCAAAACTACCATCGGCAGCCACACCAATTAGCTCAACTTTTCCGGAGGCATTAACAGTTAAATTTCCTCCTTTTCCAGCACCAAATGTGCTCGCACTCACCTGTGCGCCATCCCGTACAAATAAATCTTGGGTATTAATTGTCAAATCTCCTGCATCTCCTGTTGACTCTTGAGCAGAAGCAAACAAGCCACTCGCAGGTTTAATATTCGCAGAAGTACCAATCACTTCTACTTTGCCAGAAGCATTAACAGTCAAACGACCTCCTTTACCTGTACCAGATGTACTGGTACTTACTAATGCGCCATCCCGCACTAGTAAATTTCGGGCATCAATCGTCAAATTTCCTGCATCTCCGGTTGAACCTGACAAAGTAAAAGCCCGTAAAGCGCTGCTAGCGTTACCATCAACTGATGTGCCAATCACTTCTACATTACCAGAGGCATTAACAATCAAACTACCTCCTTTACCTGCACCAAACGTGGAAGTATTTACTTGGGCACCATCCCGCACCAATAAATCTTTTGTAGTAATGCGAATATCACCACCATTACCAGTGTCATTGGAAAATACAGTATTTATTATCAAGCTTCCCCTCTGCTCTAATTTGACCTTTCCTGTAGCATTAAGGGTGATATCTCCGGCTTTACTATCAGCTGTCCCTAAATCTTCATCAATGCCAGCAAGAATTATACTTTCTCCCAAAATATCTATATTTCCGGCATTAATAGCAACACTACCTCCTCCCCCTGACAGCACAGCTATCCCAGCGCCATTATTCAGCAACACATCTGCACCCTGTACCTGCACAGGAAAATTCAAACTGAAAATATTACCATCTTGCTGAATCCCAATACTCCCAGCTTCTGCCAATCCTCCCAATTCAACACGTCCACCAGGAGCAAATAATGTTCCACTATCCATGCTGACGTTACCGCCAACAAGTAATAAACTTCTACCTTCAGCAACTTCTAAACCTGTTGTTGAGGCATTATTTTGAATCGCTGCATTTTGATTAATTTGATTAAACAGCAACCCTGAAGGATTGACGGTTAATAAAGGTGGTGTTTGAGGATTTGTGGCACTGAAAATTCCCTGATTCCCAAATTGAATTGCGTTCGCTGTTGTCCCCAGAAATGAACCACGTATATCTAATTGGGCATTTTTCCCAAATAAAATACCATTGGGATTGATTAAAAATAGATTTGCAGCACCATTAACACCCAACGTCCCGAAAATATTTGAGGCTTCTTTTCCTGTCACCCGCGTCAAAATATTTTCTATCCCAATAGGGTTGCTAAAATACACTCTTTGCCCATCATTAATATTAAACTGACTGAAACTATGAAAAAGATTGCTACCACGAGTTGCACCACCATCAATTTGGTCAGCGGATGCACCGTTAATTAAAACGTTTGGTGTTAAGCGAGAATTTTGGGCACCTAAAGTATTATCAGGGGTAATTTGGGCTATTGCTGGTGTGGTAGTGAATGTTATGAAGCTGCATAGCAGTAATTGAAGCCAATTCGGTTTATTTGTCATAAAGAATGTATTTTGATTAAGGCTCGGTAATGTAATTTTGAGGAAAATAAATCGTAGTCTTTGTAGGGTGCGTTAGCGAAGCGTAACGCACCCTACTTTTATTTGGTGACTGTAGAATCTGTACACAAATTGGCTATATATGTTTCGCGTTCCTTAACGAAGGCTGGAGATGGATTTTCAACTGTATAGAGAGTCTGCAAAGCATCAGACCAAGGGTGAAAAATTCCCTTTTCTTCTTTGTGTTTGATTTCGTAATTGCGAAAGTAATCTGCTTTTTTCAGAGCAATTTCTTCTGATGAGGCTTTGTTGGCTTTTAATTTTTGCTCTAATGCTTGCAAGTCAAGTTGAATTTGGTTGCGCTGGTCTGCTGGCATTATTTGAAATGTTGCCCAAGTTTGACTTCCTGATAATTGCCATTGATAACGCTTGCCTGGTTTTAAGGGTTCTTTACCGCTGTATAATACTTTTTGATCGGCGGTGTTGACTTTTTGCGTCCACACTTCTTCTTGAGTTTCGTAATCGCGGAGTATTAATTGAAGGTCTTTATTTTTGCCTTGACTTTGCCACAAAAATAATGGTCGATCGCTCCAAACTTGGTATGTTTCTAATAAACCAGGTGCGATCGCACAAACCTGACTTGTAAGCGATCGCGATGTATTTCGTTTTCGGGGGCGAGTCTGCCAAAATGAAGCTACTCTAGTTGTTAATTGTTGAGCAATCACTTGCCGATTTTGGCTGGACGGTGTAGCTATTTCGCTGCTGACTCCACCAAAGCTGATGACGGGAATAAGTGCAAGGCTAAAGAATGATTGATTAAACATGATGTTTTTTCCTTGTAGCAGGTAAAACGTAAGCTAAAAAAACAGCCGAGGGTAAAAACCAGGGAAATAAAATTGCAGCAGATATATAAAGCTGAAGCGCTAAAATGCCGTAGATGATGACTGTACCAACCGAACCAGCGATAATTTTTCGGCGAAGCTGGGGACTCAATTTAGACTGACGATTAACTGCAAATACCGCAATTTTACCGAAAATAACCACCACTCCAATCATCCAAATATCGGGGATGGGCATAACCAAACGACGTGTGAGAAAATGCTGGGTCATGTATGCTAAAAATTCACCTCCTGTCAGCCAATCTTGCTGCGTCCAGTAAGTTATAGCGGGAGGTGCGGGTGAGCGATCTGGCTGACCGGCGGCAATTCCCAAACGTTCGTCGCTGCCTGTGGCAATTAATACTACCTGTTTGGAAATTAAAGGAAACTTGTTGATATCTGGATTTTCCAGCAATTTCCAAGCGGGAATCTTGGTATAGACGCGATCGGGAGGCAGAGAAAAATCAATTAACGGGTGCAATCCAAGAGGAGAGCGCAACTGTAGCAATGCAGGTAAGTTGCCTTTTTCGGGATGCTTCTTCTGAATGACATTAAGTAATTCAGCACGTAAATTTGTTACGCGGTTCGTTTGTGGTTTAGGTAATTCTGTCATCTCTTGGTTAGCAGTCTGCACGAGAGACATTAAATAGGCGATCGGGCAAGCTTGACGACAATCTCGCTGGGGATGTGGCATTTCTACAAGGTAATGATAAGCATCGGTATATCCTTGCAAAGTCCAATTCCACTTGTTAATGCCGATCGCTTCATTTGTGCCTATTTCTCTATTAGGTTCCAGAATTGCGCCAAAAATTAGCCACATGTTCGCATCTACCGCACGACGCACTGCTGTGCCTAAATCTCGATCCCCGGATGGCGGGTCTTTTTGTGGCGTATCGAAGATAAAATCTAAGCCAACGACGGAAGCATTCAACTTTCTGGTGCTATCAATCAACTTGCCGATGTAGCTGCGGTTCATTGGCTGAAGTTGAGAATTAGGAAGTCCTGCGCGGTAAATCGATTCGGCATCAATTTCTATTAATGCGACTGGGGGGGCTTCTTCGGATGGAATTTGGGCGGTAACATTACGGTAAACTGATTGAGTTACCATTCGCCCATTAAGTAACATTTCCTGGACTGGGGGAAGTACGCTGAGGGTGAGACTTGCTGCTAAAGCGATCGCCTCAATGTAAGTTGGTAAACTTTGCCGCAGACGCTGTTTCCACCCAAACGCAGGAATGCGAAATAATTTCGCTCCCGGATGACAAAATAATGAAGGCACTAAGTAAGACGAGGGGTAAGTATGGCTTTTTTCCATCCGAAGAAATTGCCGCGCTTCCATCACCGATTCGTATACATCGAGGTGTTTCGCCAATCCTTGCAGAAATCGTACCAGAAATTCTTGGGCAACGCGGTTGTGAATCGGTTCGCGCATCACCACAACTTGACTAAAACCCAAGTCAATTAAGGAATCGGCGATATTTAGTCCGCTGCATGAGTTAAAAATTGCTACCTGAAGTCCGCGTTTTTTGGCTGCACTCAGTTGGGGTGCAATTTCGTTGATGGAAATCGATATCCCAGGTGCAATACCCAGTTCACCCCCTGTCATGTCTGATTCGTTGCTGTGTCCGGCGAAAAATAGCACATCCCATCCTTGTTCGCAAGCGATCGCTTCGCTAATTTGTTGGATAACTTGACTTGGGGTTTGTTCTGGTTGCCAACCGACAAACTCAACCTCTGCAATGCGAAGCAGCGATTGTACTGCATCTTTGTCTGCTTGAAAATTCAACCCTGTATCGTCACCCAAAATTGATAAAATCCGAGCGCGTCGCTGATGTTGCTTTTTCTGCGGTGTTTCAGTTTCTGCTTTAATATTCAAAGGTGCGCGAATGATTTGAATTGCTCCTGCGCTAGCAAATTCGGTGCCAATTTCCCACGCTTCCCAAGGAAAGCGATCTAATTCAATCGGGGCACAAGTAAGAAAGACTTTTACCGCTTCGCTAACTCCTGGATTTCCTTTGACAAGTTCCTGGCTGACTTGGGCAATAGTTGCCCGAATTTCATATAATTCGGCGCTACGCAACCAGCGATGAAACTCAAACATCAATTTGCTTTCGGCTTTCACCAGTTCTGCGTGCCAGTCTACAGTCAGGGTTACGACTCCACCACCAACCGTCCGTCCGCGCATATGTTCTGACTGATAAAAGCACAGATATGCTTGTCGCCACTCTTGATACAACAAAGTTAAATTAGTTGGATAATTAACCTGCTGAGTTAATCTTTGTCCCTGTCCCCAAGATAATTCAAACAAACATATTTGCTCGATTTTTTGGACTTTGAGGTGAAAAAGATGGGAATTATTTTTCATAATATGTGGCGTATTAATGGTGAGGGTTAAGACGCTCTAGATACTGTGTTTTTGTTATATGGTAGTTTGATTTCCGCAGATACCCGACTTCGTAAAAGTTGTCGGGTATCTAGATTTAATATTATACAGGTTATTTGTATATATATATGCATAATAAATGTAAACTTTTTTTTGAAGATATATATTTTTATTTATTGTCTAAGATTTTATTGAGTAGAACTATGAGTTCTAGAAAATCATGGGAAAACGAACCTTACTAGGCGCAGAGGACACAGAGTAAGAGGAATTAGAGAGAGTTTTTATGTAAGTTTTGTTTAAGTCATTGCTTGCAATTCCATACCGAAAGGGAGAATTTCAAATACAGCTTCATTGTCTACAGTTACTGTTACCCAAAACTGCTCGTTCCAATTACCGATAACTTGAGCGTAGAGTATATTTTTGCTTGTGTCTTCGAGGGATTGTGCGAATAATAATTGTGTTTCATCGCGGATTTGTAATTTTAAAGTTTTTGGCATTTGTTTTTGTGGTTGAGAACCTAAAGCAACTAGTAACATCCATTCTCGGTTTTCTGTTGTTTCGGATAGTATCCACATGATTGCATATAATCGCAAACTACCGCGATCGCACTCCAAATCGCAATAAGCACCCCGCGCTGCCGAGGGAATGTGAATTGAGTTTTGCTTCAATCCAGAGCAAATTTGGTCAAATTCGTCTTGCCAAGAGCGTAATGCTGATAATGCTGGAAATGGCATTAGCATCCACCCCAATTCACTCGCTACCGCATCGATTTGATTGCGTAACCAAAAACCAACGTTGATTAATGGTTGGGCAAAGGAAGGAGTTACAATTTTATACGCGCAGTCAATCAAGTCTGAATTACTTAGTAAATTTGTGCCTTCTTTTACTGTTAGCAATTGCGAAAAATGCTGTTTTTGCAGTTGAGAAGAAAGCGCAGTCAGCTTTTGTCGCAACGCTGTAGTTGTATCACTTTGTATAAGTTTTTTAGCAGGTAGTTGAATTGCATCCGCATCCAGACAGCGAAGATTGAGCAGGAGCGTGTCAGGATTTGAGTCAAACCAGGTTGAAGGTATTGTATATGTCCAATCTGCATCTACTTGTAGATGTGCTTTTTGTTGATAGTTAAGGTACTGCTCGTAGTTCATAAACCCGGATACAGCAACTTGCTCTTCCTCTTCTTCAACCTGCATCAACACGTAGAAATGAGCGGCAAAATCGGGGATGTCAAAAACTGCGAAAGGGACGCTATGTTGATTAGTTAAATTGTTAGAAGTTAAAAGACAAACTTTAAAATCACCAACTTGGATATTGCACGCTGCGGCAAACAAATTTGCGTATGCGGGTTGCCAAATCGAAGCGCGATCGCTCTGCAATTGCAAATCGGGAGCGCGTTCTTTAAACCATTGCTCAAACCCCAAAACTCCCAACGCACAAAGGTAAACTTGCCAGCGTTGTGACAAATGTATAGATTGACTTAGACGTGCAGCTTTTTGGAAATGCTCTGGTAATAGTTCAGTGCGGGTTTCATTGAGAGATTGCCAATCGGGTAAATCCGGCAAATCTGATATTGGTAGTTGATTCATCATAATTTAAATAGATAGACAAAGTAAATTTTCGACTTGAGATTGGGACTTACGCAAAAATCCCAAACTCCTATTTCTCTGCGTTCTCTGCGTTCTCTGCGGTTCGTAACTCCTGCCTATTGTCGAGATAACGGCAGAGACGACGTGCTAATAAACTGTGTAAAGGTTGATTACGAATTGGATTTTTTGCCTCAGATTCTGCTTCTTGAATAATGCCAGAAATCTGTTCATCCAAAATTAATTCTAGTTGTTGGTCTAAAAAAAGCAAGCGTTCGGAATCTGCAAATAATTTAGCGGTATCAAGAACGCGATCGCGCAACATTACCAACAATCGTTGCCGAATATCGGCACGCAATTCATTAAGTTTTAATAAACGGGTAACTTCATATTGTTTTGTCAAATTAATTTGGGGTGCAATTTGGTTCATCGATAGACCTTGACAATGAAAAAGATGTAAAGCAGTGAGAAATGATTGTTCAACCGAAGAACGTTTGCGTTGAAGTTTCTTGATATACTCATCAATAACTTGGGCAAGAGTTTGATCTAAACATTCCAGAAATTGATTTTGATATAACTTAATAAATTCAAGTTGTTCTTCGTCGTCTTCAGTAGCTTGCGATCGCTCTACAATTGGTTGAATTTCAGGTTGATCGAACGAAACCGAAGAAACATTTCCTCCTTGTGCGGTAATTCGATATCGTCTGAGTTTGAATGCGATCGCGTGCAGTTGACTTAATACCGCTTCAGTGCTAAGTTGACGCCCAGTAGAGGTTTGCAAGTCATTCGCAATCTGAATTAACTGCTCAGATGTAGGTTGCTGACACGGTAGCGTGCCTCCCGTAAGTCTTTGTTGCAAACGGTCTTCACGGTAAACTGTATGATAACTTATTAAAAGTTCGCAGATTTGCTGAATTTCCACTGATGTCAAGCGATACATATCAGTTAAAATTCGTTGCAACTCCTTCGGCTTTGTATCGTTCAAAAGTGCCCAATCGCTAACCAAAAAAACACCATGCTGAAGTAAAAACCGCTTCAACTCTGGATGTTGTTTCACATAACGACTTACCCACGTATTCAGCGATCCTTTAGCTGGATCGAACGTTTTCAAAACAGTAGTCGCTAAAGATTGATAAGAACTGCTTTGATTTGACTTGGATGCAAGCTTGTCTGCCTGATTTCGCGTTGCTAACAGTACCTCATCATCCAACACAAACGGTAACAAATCTTGACAATCAAAACCATTTTGACTGCCAAACTTCGTTCCCAAGTTAAGGCAAACTTGATAAATTTGGTGAGAGATATAACAGCGCAGACAAGTTTCTGCTAATTGACGTTCATTTGTATCGGTTTCTTTGCCTGAGTGCATTTGCTGCCAAAGTTGACGCTGCACTTTTGCTTCTGTTACTTCAACCTTTTCAGTCAATTCTGGAAATTGTTTTTTCAAATAAGTTTGAGCAGCAACAATCATTTCAACCCGGCGTTTACTAGTAGAATCTAACTTGACAAATTCCCAGTATTTTGATATGGAAGCCACGGTTTTTTACTTACTCAAAACCAAATATCCTCAATTTTTACACCTCCTGCAAGTAAAAGCAATTTGTTCGGTACGACCTTATACGTTTATATTTCTGGCGGAGGTGAACTTATGCAAAAAAAGAAGAGGGGGGGAGGGGGGGAGGGGACAGAGAAACAAGGGGACAGGGAAACAAGGGGACAGGGAAACAAGGGGACAGGGGGGACAAGGGGAGCCAGCGCGTTGCGGAGCCAGTTGCGTGGGCGGGTTTCCCGACCCCAAAGGGGTCAACGAGATTCCCATCTCCCTTTGGGAGACGCTGCGCGAACGAC
>NZ_JBPAOH010000068.1:0-37941 GCF_050875635.1 Tolypothrix sp. VBCCA 56010 | reverse complement strand
GGTCACAGATATTCGGGATTGCTTTCTCCAACAAGCGTTGGCTGCACTTCTTCATGTTGTTTGTCCCGGTAACAGGCTTGTGGATGGCAGCAATTGGAATTGTTGGTTTGGCGCTGAACCTGCGGGCTTATGACTTCGTATCGCAAGAATTGCGTGCGGCAGAAGACCCAGAGTTTGAAACATTCTATACCAAAAACATTTTGCTGAACGAGGGTATCCGCGCTTGGATGGCTCCTCAAGATCAACCTCACGAACAATTTGTATTCCCTGAAGAGGTACTACCGCGTGGTAACGCTCTCTAATAGACCTTCGGTAATGGGCAGCGGACGCGACCAAGAATCCACCGGATTCGCTTGGTGGTCTGGTAACGCTCGTTTAATCAACTTATCCGGCAAATTGCTGGGTGCTCACGTAGCCCATTCTGGCTTGATTGTATTCTGGGCTGGAGCGATGACTTTATTTGAAGTCGCTCACTTCATTCCCGAAAAGCCGATGTATGAGCAGGGCTTGATTTTGCTACCTCACATCGCCACCTTGGGCTGGGGTGTTGGTGCGGGTGGTGAAGTCATCGACACGTTCCCCTACTTCGTCGTTGGTGTACTACACCTGATTTCTTCGGCTGTACTAGGTTTTGGCGGTATATATCATGCCGTTCGCGGTCCAGAAACCTTAGAAGAGTATTCTTCCTTCTTTGGTTACGACTGGAAAGATAAGAATAAGATGACCAACATCATCGGATTCCACTTAATCATCTTAGGATGTGGTGCGATTCTGTTGGTGTTGAAGGCAACGTTCTTTGGCGGTGTATACGACACCTGGGCACCAGGCGGTGGTGATGTTCGCGTCATTACCAACCCGACACTGAACCCTGCCACAATCTTCGGTTATTTGATTAAATCCCCCTTCGGCGGCGAAGGTTGGATTGTTAGCGTCAGTAACATGGAAGATATCATTGGCGGTCACATTTGGGTTGCCTTTATCTGTATTGCAGGCGGTATTTTCCACATTCTCACCAAGCCTTTTGCTTGGGCACGTCGCGCCTTAATTTGGTCTGGTGAAGCTTACCTCTCCTACAGTATTGGCGCTGTGTCCTTGATGGCTTTCATCGCCTCGATCTTTGTTTGGTATAATAACACTGCTTACCCCAGCGAATTCTACGGTCCTACCGGTCCTGAAGCTTCTCAAGCACAAGCTTTAACCTTCTTGATTCGTGACCAACGCTTGGGTGCTAACGTCGGTTCTGCACAAGGTCCTACCGGCTTAGGTAAATACTTGATGCGCTCTCCTACTGGTGAAATCATCTTCGGTGGAGAAACCATGCGCTTCTGGGATTTCCGCGGTCCTTGGTTGGAGCCTCTACGCGGTCCCAACGGTCTTGACTTGGAAAAAATCAAGAATGATATTCAGCCTTGGCAAGCTCGTCGTGCCGCTGAATACATGACTCATGCTCCTCTGGGTTCTTTGAACTCTGTGGGTGGTGTAGCTACGGAGATCAACTCCTTCAACTACGTATCTCCTCGTGCTTGGTTGGCATGTTTCCACTTTGTCGTGGGCTTCTTCTTCCTAGTTGGTCACTTGTGGCACGCCGGTCGCGCTCGTGCAGCATCAGGTGGATTTGAGAAAGGTCTCAACCGTGAGAACGAACCAGTAATGTCAATGAAACCACTTGACTAGTTTGCAAAGTTTTTAACTTTCATCACTGACAATCAATAGTTTTAAGGCTCCTGTTGAAAAACAGGGGCTTTTTTTATTACAAAAAACAGGTTGTGGGGTGTGGGGTTGCAGGTTTCGGTTTAAAAATAAAAAACTTTAGTTATGGGTTTAAAGCCCGTTAAAAAAAAGATGTTTTTAAGGGGACGCATAGCGCGAGAAAAACGGTGTCCTTGTTTCAATCCCACGTTTTAAAACGTGGGTTCCCCACTCAGCCACCCCCTACCCCCTACACCCTTTGAATATCTTGAATCCCAGAGCGAATACGTCCGCCTCAGGTAGCATCTCACCCAAATACCCGCCTACGCCGACCGAGCGCCTTGGGCGCTAAGAGCGGACACTCATTGACAACCTTGTTTGTAGAGCCTCAGGCTTAAGCGCAGCTAGGGCGATAAAGCGCAACCTCACATAGAATTAGTATTAGATTAGACAGTTTGATTATGCAAACCACACAAATATTTAATTGCGTTACTTGTCCCTACCCAAATCCTCATGCTTCGGTGCGTTTATTCTGCTTTCCCTACGCAGGAGGTAGTTCTCTGATTTTTCGCCCGTGGTTGACAAGTCTACCTACAACTGTCGAAGTTTGTCCTATCGAACTTCCTGGACGGGGAATCCAAATGAGGTTAACTCCTTTCTCACAGCTACAACCCTTGATTGAGACTTTAGCTTCTGCCCTCGAACCATATTTAGACAAACCATTCGCTTTCTTCGGTCATAGCCTGGGTGGGTTGGTCAGTTTTGAACTTGCTCGCCAACTTCGTAGAGAGCATAATCTTAGTCCAGTTCACCTATTTGTTTCTGCTACCCGCGCTCCTCAAATCCCGTCACCAAAGCCACCTATTCACGCACTACCAGACACTGAGCTCATTGAAGAACTGCACCGTTTCAATGGTACACCGGATTCAGTATTGCAGAATACTGAATTGATGCAACTGCTCATCCCTATCCTACGGGCAGATTTTGCAGTATTGGAAACTTATGTTTACGCCCACCAAGCGCCACTTGAATGTCCAATTACTGCTTTTGGTGGCTTACAAGACGAAGAAGTAAGTCTTGAAGAACTCGAAGCATGGCGATCGCACACCATAGCTTCTTACAAATTACAGATGTTCAACGGGGACCATTTTTTCATCCAATCGGAACAAGCACTTTTTCTTCAAACCTTAGCTCAACATTTGCAGGCGCTAACTTAAGTTAATGCCTTAAATAAACTTAAAACGCCTTGCGTTCAGCTAAATGAGCCTTTATTATGGCGCGATCGCGCCACACTGGACGCAATTGTTTTTTAGCAAACATCGGCAATTGCTCGCCAACATGCGATGATCCCGGTTGAGTTGCATTACCGTAGCTAGTTAGTGCCATCGCTTTTACAGGGTTGGAAAACTCAATTGCAGCTACGTATGAATCCCCTGCAACAGATTGAAACCGTCCGTTTTCCGAGGGAGCAAAATAGAGAGCGCGGAAAATACCAAGCTCCCCGTCCCCACCATTAGCTGGTAAATCTACATTGCTATACTTCAGGCGGAAAACCTCTCCCCACGGCACATCTAGCGCTCCATAAGTCTTTTCTACCTTGGCTGCTACAGTTTCTAATGTAGCAACAGCATTCTTAGGGTTAATCAAACCATCGGGTGTTGTACGCGGAGATTTTTCATTCCAAGGTTTACTAAACGCCTTATCTAAATCCATCGCTTCCACCCAAGACGCAAAAAGTACCGCACCTCGACTATCTGCATTGGCTTGTCTATCCCAAGCTTCGAGTACACTAGCTGCACGTTTAGCTAATTCCTGACCGTACTGTTTTGCAGCAGGTATTAAATCATCTAATATGCGATCTGCTAGTTCCATCCGGGTAGAATGCTTATATCTAATCATTTCATCTAAAGAAATTTTGTCATCTTCTGCCAACATCCTGGCAGAACGTTGCGCTCGGAAATCCATGAAACGAGGAGCCATATATGGCGGGTAATTATTTGCTTTAATAGCTTGTGGAAATGTAGTTGTCCAAGGTGGGTCATTGGCATTCTGCAACCAGCCACTCGCCGGATCGATAACGCGGGGTAAATCCTTGTATGGGTGAATTTTCGTCCATAAAGTTTTCGAGGTGTCGCCAGGAATCATACCTTCCCAGTATTTAAAATCTCCTTGCTCGCGCACTGGAACTTGACCATTAAACAGATGCATAATATGCCCTTCTCTATCGGCATACATCACAGTAAACATCGGCAGTTGCAAGCGCTCAAGTACCTTTTGGAACTGAGTCAGATTTTGGGAACGTGCCATATCCCACCACTGTTCGAGCACTCCCGGTCGGTCAAGACCAACAACCCGCAGCGCGATCGCTTTGCCATCTTTCTGACTGACAATCGGTCCGTGGACGGAACTTTTCACTACTAGGGGTTGCTCCAACAACGTCCCGTCTTTTTGTTTCACCTTCAATGAAAGGGTTTTTGTCTCAAAAGGACGAACTTTGCCATCAAAACGATAACCGTCACCAGTCAGCTTGAGTTCATAAGCATCCCATCCGTCATGGGTGTTTACGGTATGAGTCCAACCCAAATTATCATTGAAGGCAATATTTAAAACGGGAATCCCCACCAAAGAGGCTCCGTAAGCATCAATGCCTGGGGCGGTTATTTGCGCTTCATACCACAGATATAAATCTGACCAGGGAAGGTGTGGATTTGCCAGTAACATTGCGTGACCATTTGCAGAATGTTTGGGTGCGATCGCCCAACCGTTAGAACCAGCTTTTGGTTCTTGGCTACTGACACCCGCTACTTTCTCTGGGTCAACTACAAAAGTAAAATTAAGCACTCGCTGAAGATGAGCCAGTACATCTTCTCCTTTAACTGGTAACACACCTTCAACCGAGTCATCGATTAAATCACCATGTTCCTTTACATAAGTATTTATCCCACTAGCAAAGGCATCAAGGTAACTACGGAAAGCTGGACTTTGTGCAGAATACCAAGAATCGGCGCGTTCGGGTACTCCCATTGTTAGTACCCATTTGTCCGATTCTAAATACTTTTCTCCCCAATATTCAGCAGCACGCCCCCTTGCTTGACCGTACAGACGCAGTAGCAAATTACCATGACTTTGCATCTGCGCCCACCCAAACGCTTGAAAGGCACTTCGGGTATCTTTTCCGTATATATGCGGTATACCATAGGTATCCCAAAGTATCTCAGTCGATTTTGGTGGAGAGCTTAAACTTTGACTCCCCACAACCAAAGCAAAAATCAGACCGACTATAAACAGTAAAACCGCAAATGGCTTTCTTTTAAATATTCTCAGCGCATGACGCTTGGAGCGAAAAACGTGAAAAATTTCTAAAAAAATCAACTGCACCCTGTTAATGAACATGATAATAGAGAGCGAAAAACTTTCGCTCTTGAACTAGTTTGATTCAAAACCTGCTATTGTTTTTGAGTAGCGATCGCTAACCTAGCTCCCTTCACCTGACGTACTTTATCCATTACCGCTACAACCTTACCGTGTCCTACCCCTTCATCCGCATTAATTATTACTACTGCCTCCGGGTTTGCACCAACTAAACCACGCACTTGTTCAGTCAGCGCATCAATTGTTGTCGGCTTTTTGTTCAAGCTCACCTGTGATTGCGAATCTACCGTAATAGTGATTCTTGTGGGAATTTGGGATTGTTGAGATGTTGAAGCCCTTGGTAAATTTACAGGTAAACCTTCCTGTCGAGTTAAAAACAGCGTTGACATGATAAAAAACGTCAAAATCGCAAATATCACATCAATCATCGGCACGATATTTATTTGCGCTGGAATATCAGGTTCATCTGGTAGTCGCATATGATTTCTCTCCTCGTTCGTAACGACGACGATAAAGTAGTTCTAACTGTCCACCATATTCTTGCATGAATGCAATTTGACGTTGATAAAGTCCTCGAAATGTATTGGCAAACATCAACGTAAAAATAGCTACAATTAATCCCGATGCAGTCGATACGAGCGCTTCACTAATACCTGCTGTAATGCTTCCAGTTTTACTACCACCAACATCACCGAGATTCAGCGAAGCAAACGAAACTATCAAACCCAATACTGTACCAAGCAATCCCAACAAAGGAGCAAGGGAGATGATTGTCTCAAAGATATTATTAAACCGTTTGAGTACAGGTATTTCCGCCTGTGCCTCACTTTCCAACGCCAAACGAAACTCCTCTGGAGTAGGTTGTTCCAATTCCAAAGCCGAGAGAAACATTCTTGCGATCGGTAAATCCGCATTCTTTCGCAGCTTATCTAGCGCACCTACCACATTATCCAAGCGATATAAATTCAAAACTTCCCGTACCACCCGACTCTGACGTTGATTGATACGATACCAAAAACGAATTCGTTCTATAATTAAGGCGATCGCAGCCACACTAAAAGCCAGTAGGGGGAACATCACCACGCCCCCAGCCACAAACAACTCAACTATTCCCATATTTTGCCTCTAACCAGTATGAATTTACCAAAAACAATCGATAACTACAAAATCATAGTATTGAAACTAGTTTTCAACAAACAGTAGAATGAAATCAGTCCTCATGTCAATCCTATTTTAAAGCTTGATGACATAATTTTTTATTATTGATGATGAGTTTAGCTATACCAAAAGTGAATGAAGATTGATACATACATGTGTTAAGGCGAAATCACCTCTGACACAACTAGTGAATAAAAGATTTATCTAATTAGTTTACTTTTGCAATCAAAAGTTTTACTGTAGAAAAGCAATAGTGAAAATAAATAGCAATAGTTTATGAGCTTCTCCAGTATTGCGATAGAGCAGCGAGAGAAAGAATTCAAAGCGCTAAAAACTTTCTTGGTCTATAGCACGGTTGGCTCGTTGGTGCTGCACGTCGCGGTACTGGCATCTGGCATCGGTAATCTTTTGACGCGAGTACCAGAACTGGATGAGAAACCGATTGAATTGACTTTTGTAGAGCCAGAAGTCAAGGAAACACCAATAGAGGAAGAAAAAAAGCCCGAACCTGAAGATAATAAATTGGGTGCTGGAGAGATTTTGACATCATCAGGAGGGAATGCTGGTGAAGGAACTGTTGGGGGAACATCTACACAATCATCTCCTCAAATTCAAGCGCAACTTCCCGTAAACGTTCAGCCTGCACCACAAGCACCCCTGCCAGTGCCCAAGCCGATTGAAAACCCAATCGTACCCCAAGCACCCACTCCCGTACAGAAGCAAGTTGAGAGGCAGCAACCCAATGTCACTCGACCACAACCGCAGAAGGAAGATCCGGTAGTTTCCAAGGAACCGCAAAAGCTAGTAAGTAATACACCCAAAGAAACAACCCCAGTTCAAAAGCCTGTTGAAAGAACTCAGCCTCAAGAATCACAAACTACGAAAGTCGCAACTAACAATACGACAGCACAATCATCGACTAGCAGCCAAGAAAGTAGCGAGAACTTGAGAAACGCGCTAGGTAACATTAGAGATTCAAGAGCTACTCAAACAGGTTCCGGTAATGCTTCTTCTGATAGTACCGGAGGTGGTGGTAATTCCACCATTGCTTCGGGTTCTGGAACTGGTAACGGTACGGGGAGCGGTACTGGTACAGGTTATGGAACTGGTAGCGGTACAGGGAATGGGACAGGTAACGGTACGGGGAGCGGTACTGGTACAGGTTATGGAACTGGTAGCGGTACGGGCAGTGGTAGCGGTACTGGTTCAGGTAGTGGTAACGGAGTTGGTTTTGGAACAGGTAGTGGTAGCGGTACTGGTATAGGGAATGGTAGCGGTTCTGGTACAGGTAATGGAACGGGAAGCGGCAGAGGGGAAATAGCTGTCGCACCAACACAACCTAAGATACCAACACGAGTAGAAAAACCCGAAGGCAACGGTGGATCTGGAGGCTCTGCGGATGGTCGAGCCGCCTGTAAAGATTGTAAAGTTAAATACTCAGATAGTGCTAGAAGGCGAAGAGCAGAAGGAAGAGTAGAAGTAGCTGTTTCTAGGGACAAAGATGGCAATGTTACTAATGTGCGGTTGGCTCGTTCCAGTGGCGATCGCGAGTTGGATGAAGATACACTAAGACAAGCGCGGGAGTGGAAATTAAAACCCTCTGAGGGAGGTAGCCAAGAAGTTAAGATCGCCACAGACTACTCGATTGCAGGTTCTCGCCGTAACCGTCAAGTGCGAGAAAGGCAGCAACAACGGCAAGAACGAGAAAGACAGCAGCAAGTAGCAGCAGCTTCTTCAGATAACAATAATTCTGGGGAAACACCAGGACGCAGAAGGAGAAATCTAGATGCACCATCTAATAATACTGATGTAGCTGCGTCTTCTGGCAGAAGACGGCGAAATATAGAATCATCAGGGGAAAGTGCATCTTCTAATCAAGAATCGAGAAGTAGTAGGCTGAATCAGCGTTTGCGACGACGTGCAGAAGTGACTGCATCTAGGAATGAAGGTGAAACATCGAGAAGTAGTAGGCTAAGTCAAGGTTTGCGGCGACGTGCAGAAGTGACTGCATCTAGGAATGAAGGTGAAACATCGAGAAGTAGTAGGCTAAGTCAACGTTTGCGGCGACGTGCAGAAGTAACTGCATCTAGGAATGAAGGTGAAACACCGAGACGACGGGTAAGAAATTCAGAACAAAGTTCTCTTGGTAGTCGCTTACGCAGACGTAGGGAAGTAACTGCTGACAGGAGAACATCAGGAGAACAGCAAGCACCTAGAAGAAGGAGACGGGAAATTAATCAATCAAATCAGTCTTCAGATAGTGGTAGTCGGTTGCGTAGTGTATTGCGGCGCAGTCGGGAATCTGCACCTAGTAGTGGTGGAGGCGAATAATTGGCGTTGCTGAATGAAAGTATGAATTTATGCGATCGCAATTGCGATCGCAAGCGAATGATATCATGTCCTAATAAATAACCATAATAAAAGAACCCCACCCGCCTGTGGCACCCTCCCGAAGAGCGGGGAGGGTTGGGGAGGGGTTCTTCATGAATTATGGGTGATTGCCCGGACATGATATGAGTGTCCATTTAATAATCTACAAAACTTGTAGGGTGTCGTACTCTCGTAGCTAACACACCAAAAGCTAGGGTGCGTTAGGACAAGTGTCCTTAACGCACCCTACGAAATTTCTGCATACTTTCATGCTGACTTTTCAAAAGCCTCTAGGGGAACCTTCACCACGGGGATCGGCTGCTGCTTCTAAAGTTCCATCTTGCGTGACAACGATCGCGTTAGCATTACCCCAAGGCGTAATTTCCTTAATATTTTGTCCGCGACGGCGTAAGTCTTGCACAGTCACAGCATCCAAACCCCAAGGTTCGGTTCGCAGCTCATCGGGAAGCCATTGATGATGTATGCGTGGAACAGAAACAGCTGCACCTGCATCCATCTTGTATTCCAAGACATTGAGGATAACTTGCAGCACTTGAGTAATAATCGTACCACCTCCCGGCGCACCCACCGCCATGCGGAGGCGATTATTTTCAGTGATAATTGTCGGAGTCATGCTGGATAAAGGAGTTTTGCGGGGTGCGATCGCATTCGCTTCATTACCCACCAAACCAAAAGCATTCGGTACTCCCGGTGCAGCTGCAAAATCATCCATTTCATCATTCAGCAAAATACCAGTTCCCGACGCCACCACCCCAGAACCAAAACCATAGTTTACCGTAAAAGTCAAGCTAATCGCGTTACGCTGTTCATCCACAACGTTAATGTGGGTAGTTTCCGGAGACTCGTAGGGGAGATGAGGGGATGAGGGAGATGAGGGGGATGAGGGGGATGAGGGGGATGAGGAAGATGAGGGGGACAAGGGGGACAGGGGGGACAGGGGGAGGACACTTCCGTGCGGGGGTTCCCCCCCGTTAAGGAACGTGTCCGTGGACAATAAAAAATTTCTCCCTTGTCTCCCCCCTCTTCCTTGTCTTCCCCCACTCCCCCCCTCTCCCCATCTCCCCATTCCCCCCTCCCCCCCTCTCCCCATCTCCCCTGGCTTGACTTCAGTTGAGGGTTTGGCGCGATCCATTGTGATTTGTGCCCGCCGAATTTTGGCGTATGCTGGGCTGATAAGTTGTTGTACGGGCACTTTGACAAAATCGGGATCGCCTAAATATACAGAGCGATCGGCGTAAGCAATTTTCATTGCTTCTGTCATTAAATGTAAAGCATCTGGGTGATGCCATCCCAAAGATTTTAAATCTGTGTCCCCAATAATGTTTAAAATCTGCAATAGGTGAACACCTCCCGATGAAGGTGGTGGCATTGAGCAAATTTTAGCAGAGCGGAAGTTACCACAAATCGGAGTCCGCCAAATTGGTTTGTAAGATTTTAAGTCTTCAAGAGTAATTAAACCATTGTTTTTTGCCATATCGGAAGCGATCGCCCGCGCAATATTTCCGGTATAAAAATCTTGGGGATTCTTGGCAATTGTTTCTAAAGTTTTTGCCAAGTCACGCTGTATTAACCTTTCCCCTGGTTGATAAAATTCGCCGTTGCGAGTGAAAATTGCTCGTGCTGCTGGATTAGCGAGAATTGCTTGTTTGCGTTCTTGGTAAACTTGTAGAGAACGCCAAGTAGGTTGTTGACTGAGGATGAAGCCATTCTTCGCCAGAGCGATCGCCGGTTTGACAACTTCTTGCCAAGGTAGTTTACCATAACGACGATGTAATTCATACAATCCCGCTACTGTTCCTGGTGTCGCTACTGCCAAATAACCGTTAATACTGACATTCGCACGCACCTTACCTTGAGCATCCAAATACATATTTCTAGTAGCTTTTAGCGGTGCGCGTTCGCGAAAATCGAGCGCTTTCATCTCTCCAGTTTGCGCTGAATGCATTAGCAAAAATCCGCCACCACCAATTCCTGCCGAAAAAGGTTCTATTACAGAAATTGCAAAAGTTGTGGCAACTGCAGCATCAACTGCGTTACCTTTTTTGCGTAACATTTCTAACCCGGCTTCACTTCCTAAAGGATTAGCCGAAACCACCATTGCTTTTTTGGTGCGTAAAGGTAATGTTACGGTGGCTGATACTACTTGGTTGTAAAAGAGAACACTAATAGAAAAGATTGCAGATGCAAATTGTTTGTATTTTGTGACACGCATTTGTATGTAAGTAGATGGGCATAAATAAACGCTTTGTCAGGTAGTAAGGGCTTCAGCCCTTGAAACCCTTGATCTGAGCGGTAAACCGCTCACTACAAACCAGGACACTATTTTACGTTTAATTTCGCCTACTTATTTAAGAGTGTTTGATATTTCTTGGGAATGCATTTTCTAACTGAAATTGCTATCAGCTGCGATCGCTTAATCCAATTTAATCGGCAAAGTGAGGGTGAAAGCTGTTTGACCATTTGATGTTGAGTCAAGGGTGAGGTCGCCATGATGTGCGCGGGCAATTTCACGGGCTAGGCTGAGTCCTAGTCCAATTCCTTCTACTTTACGGGTTCGCGCAGGATCGCCGCGATGGAAGCGGTCAAAAATGCGCTCTTTGTCGGTCACTGCTATGTCTTTTGATGCATTGACAATCGTGACGCGGACAGACGTTTCAGCTTTTCGAGCGTGAATCTGTATCCAGCCGTTGGCGAGATTATATTTAATGGCATTACTGAACAGGTTTTGCAGAACTTGAATCAGAAGATCGCGATCGCCCTGTACTGTGAGTTTATCGGTGATGTCGGTTTGCACAGCTAAGTCGGGAGCCAGCAGTTCTACATCTTCTAACATCTCGATTAGCAACTCAGACATATCCACTTCAATTAAATACAAACTCATTTGTCCGGCATCTGCCAAAGACAGCAGCAAGAGTTTCCGCATAATACCACTCAAGCGGCGCACTTCATCTAACAAATTGCTTAAGCGCTGTTGCACTTGGGAACCTGGGTCAACTTGTTGCAGCGTTCGTTCCAGTTCGCCTTGGAGAATGGTTAGTGGGGTTTTCAGTTCGTGAGCGGCATCAGCACTGAAGCGAGAAGCTTGTGTAAAACTGCGTTCCAGGCGTTCGAGCATTTGGTTAAACACTTGAATCAGTTCGACAAATTCAACATCCGTTGTCCCAATCGGAATTCGTTGATCTAATCCTTTAACAGTCACCTGTTGAATGACGCCTGTTAATTGCCGAATCGGACGCAAAGCACTACCAGAAACCACCCAAGCGCCGACCGCAAGCAGCAGCAGCGTTCCCGGAATTGATACAATAAAGATATTGCGAATACTAGCCATCTCTTGATTGACGGCTTGCAGGCTAACGGCGATCGCAACCTGAACATTAGGAAATTTCGCTGCCCCAATCCGCCAGGTTTCTGTTGCCGTGGCGACGGTGACGAATTGAGGTGGAGGTGGAGGTGGAAGTGGGCGAATAAAAGGCGATTGTTCTTGATGTGGATTTGTACTGGGGGGTTTTGGCGGTGGTTCACCTTTAGGGAACGGTGGCAGAGGTGTCAACTCAAGACGCTCAATAAGCAGACGATTTACGTTTTTGTCGGCAGGTAAAGAGTTGGATTGATAAACTGTGTTGCCGTTTGCATCTAACACCAGCAGTGCGATCGGGATTTTTGTATTTGTTGCGAAAGCATGGGATAATGAGTCTGCGTAACGCTGCGATCGCTCTCGACCGGGTGAACGGGTTAAGCGCATCAACTGATTGAACATTTCTGCATCAAGGCGGCTGATTTTAGCGTTGTAAATCTGAAACCAGGACACAGCGCCAAACCCTACTAATGCGCTTCCAGCCAAAGCCGCAGACAACAGGGCAATCCTAAGTCGAAACGAAGGTAGTTTCATGTTTGATCTGGATTGCGAAACCGATATCCAACCCCGCGAATGCTTTCAATCCAGTTTGTTTGATCAATGGGATCAATTTTTTTGCGAATTCGCTGGATACAAACATCTACAACATTGGTGTTGGGGTTAAAGTCGTAACCCCAAACGTGTTCTAAAATTTGGGTACGGGTAAATACTCGTCCGGGAGAGCGCATGAGATACTCTAGAAGATTAAACTCGCGGCTGGTGAGTTCTATTGCCTGTTGATCGCAAGTGACTTCTCGCGTAATGCGATCAAGTTTGAGCGGTCCAACCGCAAGAATATTTTGGCGCTCGCCCACACTCCGGCGCACAACTGCATGAATTCGCGCTGCTAACTCTTCCACAAAAAACGGTTTGGCGATATAATCATCGGCTCCTAAATTCAATCCTTGCAGGCGATCGTCCAGTTCATTCCGAGCCGTTAACAAAATCACCGGAGCATTCCGACCTTGCTGCCGCAATTGTTTCAAAATCGATAATCCATCTTTTCCCGGCACCATAATATCAAGCACGATCGCGTCGTACTCATTATCTAATGCCCGCAGATATCCTTCATCACCGTTGTCGCAGTAGTCCACGACAAATCCCTGCTCCTTCAGTCCAGCCCGGACGAAGTTAGCAATTTTTGCTTCATCTTCGACAAACAGAACGTTCACAAGCATTCATTACTTCACAAGCATTGTTCCATTCTAGATTCATTACCGTTTGGCTCAAATTACAAAAGTGTAATTCATAAAGCAAGTAGGCTGTCATTTTCAGGTGGCTTAATCATAAATATGAACACCACTACTTTTGATCGAAGTCACCTACTATCAAAGCTCTACTCATTGTTTGACACAACGTTAATTTAATGTTATAGGCTTGACATTGTTGAGCCTTTTCTAGTTTCTTGCGATCTAAAGTTTTTATGTCACATACCACAACTCCCTCAAAACCACGAAGTAATCTGTTTGGGCGGTTATGGAAGCTGCATTGGGTTATGGCTACCTGTTTTCTCGTCATCTACTTAATTGGTATAGTGATGGCTCGCTTACCGCGTGAAGTTTTCTTTAGAGGCTCTCTGTACAACGTCCACAAGTCATTTGGTGTATTAGTTCTGGGTCTACTAATGTTGCGGATTTTTATTTTGCTGCAAGTTATGGCGAGAAAGTATCTCAAACGCAGTCCCAGACTAACACCCCAATGGATAAAGACTTTTTCCTTACATTTACTACTTTATCTGTTGATGCTGATTGTTCCGATTAGCGGCATTTTGTTATCAAACACAGGTGGACATGATGTTCCATTCTTTTTTGTAACGTTGCCCAATTGGTTCGAGGAAAATCGTTCTATTACGGCGATCGCTCACAATCTCCATTTTTGGCTATCGTACACCTTGCTGGCACTGGTTGCGCTGCACATAATTGAACAACGTCAGTTTCTCTCTAGAACCTGGAAACGGATGACAAAAATTACAAAACTGTAATTTAAAACCCTGACGAACTGTAATTTTGAGTTGGCTTAATTAGAAATGTAGGACTTACGCACTCCTTCATGGAATAACGAACCGCGAAGGCACGAAGGACACGAAGAAATAGGAGTTTGAGAGATATTTTGCGTAAGTCCTAAAATGTAAACAATCTATCTTTTGGTGGTTGAGAATGAATATTCGTCGAACATTAGCCGTGGCAGCGATTCCCGTTTTGGTTGGCACATTTGGTTTTATTTCACTCAATCAAGCAAATGCTGCTAACCGATTTTATCAAATCGCACAAGTACCACAACCACCTAATCAACCACCAAACGGACAGCGCAAACCACCCCGGATTGATTTTAAGGCTGCTGCGGCGAAGTTAGGTGTCACAGAACAACAATTAAAAGATGCCTTGGGAGTACCTGCCAATCCTCCAAATCCTGGTGATCGCACTTCTCGACCACCCCGCCCTGATTTTAAGGCGGCTGCGACGAAGTTGGGTGTCACAGAACAACAATTAAAGGATGCTTTGGGAGTACCTGCCAATCCTCCAGGCGATCGCAATGGACATCATCCTCGCCCTGATTTTGCAGCCGCAGCGACGAAGTTGGGTGTCACAGAACAACAGTTAAAGGATGCCTTGGGAGTACCTGCTAATCCTCCAAATCCAGGCGATCGCAATGGGCGTCCTCCTCGCCCTGATTTTGCCGCAGCAGCGACGAAGTTGGGTGTCACAGAACAACAGTTAAAGGATGCGCTGGGTATTCCGCCTCGTCCTCAGGAAAATCGCCCTTAATCAGGCAAAATTATTTCGATTCAAAAACAAATTGACTAAAAAAGCTAATTCCATGTTAAAACACAAGCTCGCATTTCTTGTTTTATCTGCTGTTGTCGTAATTGCTCCAACTTTCACTTCCGGTCCTGCAAATGCTCAGACAAAAGTCCAGGTTGTTGCTCAACGCGATCAAGTTAGGGAGCAAGACGGCAGACGCAACTATAGAGAAGATAGAACTCCCCAAGACAGACGCAACTATAGAGAAGATAGAACTCCCCAAGACAGACGCAATTCAAACCGCGACGACGAACTTAATCGTAGAATAGTCAGACTTGGCAATGGTGATGTCAGACTTTCTAACGGCGATATTGTTCCTGCTAGGAGGTTAGTCAGACTGCGTGATGGTTATTTCAGACTTCCCAATGGGGATATTCTTCTTCCGAATGAGGAAATTGTTCCTTCGAGGAGATTAGTTAGAGTGCGTGATGGTTACTTCAGGCTTCCTAATGGGGTGACACTGCAAATAAACCTTTAAAACACTAAAAATTGAATTGTAAATATAGGGCTACCAGGCAATGGTTCAGCCCTTCTTTCCAAACGGGAAATAACGTCAAAATTGATACGCTCAATTCTGTTAACAACGTCCCTTTACAAAAGCATCGTAGAAATAGTATGAAAAAAGGCGATCGCGTTCGCGTAGCGTGTCCGCAGGACTCAGCGACTCCTTCAAAGTATCACCAACTAAATCGGCTTCTCAGTCGCAGAGAGGCACTTGCTCTATTTAGGGCAGGGGTAACAGCAATGCTTGTGGTTGGATGCATACCTAAAAAGTCCAGCACCGCACAGGCATCATCTACAGCAAATGATACAACCAAGCCTGGGTGTATCGTCAGTCCAGAGCAGACCGAAGGACCTTATTTTGTAGACGAGAAGCTCAACCGCTCCGATATCCGATCCGATCCTTCGGATGGTTCAGTCAAAGATGGTGTACCACTTGAACTGACGCTGCGCGTGTCTCAGATTAGCAGTACTAGCTGCATACCGCTTACAGGTGCGACAGTAGATATTTGGCATTGTGACGCGCTGGGCATCTATTCGGATGTAAACGATCCGAGTTTCAGTACCGTCGGGAAAAAGTTCCTGCGCGGGTATCAAGTGACAAACGCTCAGGGAACTGTCGAGTTCACAACCATTTATCCTGGTTGGTATCCAGGCAGAACAGTCCATATCCACTTTAAGGTTCGCACGAATGCGACATCACAGAAGAGTTATGAGTTTACGTCACAGTTGTACTTTGATGACTCGATTACGGATCAAGTACACGCACAGACACCATATGCCAGTAAGGGACAGCGCACAATGAAAAATGCACAAGACGGAATTTTTAAAGATGGTGGAGACCAATTATTGCTCACACCGACCAAAACAAGCCAAGGTTACGCAGCAACCTTTGATATTGGGCTTCAGACAGCTTGATCGGCTTTGATTAATGTTAATTCAACGGATTGAGATTTTATCCGTTCAGCTTTAGAAGGCTGATATTTATGCACTTGTGTCTTAGTACAGTTTTGGGTAAAAGCGTAACGTTTTTAAATGCATCTTGACGCATTAACATTGCATCGGGACGCATTACGATTGTATTGGGATGCATTACGATTGCATCGGGACGCATTACGATTGTATTGGGATGCAATGGCATTGTATCGGGACGCATTGGCATTGCATCGGGACGCATTGGCATTGCATCGGGACGCATTGGCATTGCATCGGGACGCATTGGCATTGCACTCTTATTGCCTTTGTTTAAGAAAGCGCTCGTATTAATGAAATGCTGTACTTAGTGTGTGACTCCTAATTAACACACTCTTTAGCTTTATCGGCTTGACAACCTAGTGCAAGAAGGCAGCTACGCTGAAGGTAAGAAAGTTTGATAGATTTACATACCAAAAATTACAATTTTTGAGTATTAAATTTTACAATTACCAAATAATATAAGTAAGAAGTTCCCAAAATATCCAAGTGTTTCGCCAACCCGACGATGAAAACTGCTTCAACTGGATAAAGTCGAGCTAAAAATGTAAAAAGCAAAATCCGTGACTAAAGTCATGGATGAGTTTAGAACTTTGGATACATATGATTGTTTGAGTTAGTTTCATATGATAGATATCAAAAGTCTTCACTTCTTAGCAAAAGCAACAACTACAAAAAATGTGTGAGTGTATGCAGTAGCTTCAAGTGGGTTAGGCGAAAAGAAAAACGATATACGCGCTTTGTATGAGTGTCGATGAAAACACTACAGATTAAAGAAATCGTTAATACAAAATTATCATACTATAGTTAACTTAAGTTTTTACAGCAATGCCTCTCGGTAGCCGTTATTTCTACACCGGAAATTAAAAATGAAATTAGACACATCGCAGCCTGTAGATTCCACACATTTTTTCCCAGAAGAAAAGAAAAACAAAAAGAAAAAGGGCAGAATTAACTGGGTATCTTGGCTACTTGCATTTTCTCTTTTGGGTGGAGTCGGCTACGTAGGTTATCGCCAAGTGGTCGTTGTTCAGAAACAAGAAGCACAGCGAAAAGTTTTGACAGAGCCTGTATCTCGTCAAAATTTAAGTATTAAGATTTCGGCGAACGGAACTGTTAAGCCCCAAAGGTCGATTAACGTCAGTCCTAAACAATCAGGCATACTGAAAACATTGCTGGTGAAGGAAGGCGATACGGTCAAACAGGGACAGATACTAGCTAATATGGATGATTCTAACCTGCTAGGACAACTCACCCAAGCTAAAGCACAAATAGCACAACAAGAGGCAAATCTCCAAAAAGCGATCGCCGGTAATCGTCCTCAAGATATTGCTTCTGCACAAGCAGCGTTGGACGAGTCTCAGGCAAATTTGCAAAAGGCACAAGCAGGTAATCGTCCTCAAGATATTGCTTCTGCACAAGCAGCATTAGATGAGGCTCAGGCAAATTTGCAAAAGGCACAAACAGGTAATCGACCTCAAGATATTGGTCAAGCACAAGCACGTTTACAAAGCGCTCAAGCTAGCTTAAGTAAAGCCGAAGATGATTTACGCCGCAATCAGCAACTTTACCAGTCTGGAGCCATTTCCCTTCAAACTGTAAACCAAAGCCGTGCAGATCGTGACAGCGCCCAAGGTCAAGTAAATGAAGCACAGCAAGCATTAGGTTTACAAAAAGCCGGATCGCGTCCAGAAGATATCGAACAAGCACGAGCTGTAGTCAGGCAGAGACAGCAGGCTTTAGCACTTTTGAAAGCCGGATCGCGCCCAGAAGACATTGAACAAGCACAAGCAGTAGTCAGGCAGAAACAGCAGGCTTTAGCGCTCCTAAAAGCCGGTTCGCGTCCAGAAGATATTGAACAAGCACGCGCTCAGTTAGCTTCCGCTCGCGGTTCCCTGCAAACCATCCAAACTCAAATCAATGACACCATACTTCGGGCACCTTTTGATGGTGTTGTGACTCAAAAGTATGCCGATCCAGGGGCTTTTGTCACGCCAACCACTTCAGGTAGTGCTGTATCTAGTGCAACATCTTCTTCAATCGTGTCCTTGGCTTCTACAAATGAGGTTGTAGCAAATATAGCTGAAGTAAATATTGCTAAAATCCGCCTTGGTCAGAAAGTCATAATTACAGCAGATGCTTACCCAGGAAAAACTTTTGAGGGTAAAGTTAGTCAAATTGGCGCTCAAGCTATAGTAGAGCAAAATGTTACCAGCTTTCAAGTGAAGGTAGCAATTGTCTCGGATTCCGAAAAGCTGTTGCGGTCTGGGATGAATGTAACAACAGATTTCCAAGTGGGTCAATTATCCAATGTTCTTGTAGTGCCAACAGCAGCGGTTGTGCGCCGACAAAAGTCTACAGGTGTGTTTGTGGCTGGAGAAGATAATAAACCTGTCTTTACTCGCATTAAGACTGGCGTTACAGTTGATAAATATACTGAAGTTCAATCTGGATTGAAAGGAAACGAAAGGGTATTACTCAGCTTTCCTGAAGGGTCACGACCGCAATCAACACCGCGAGGCGGAGTGTTTCCTGGTGTGGGAGGCGGTGGAGGTGGCGGTGGTCGAGGTGGCGGTGGCGGCGGTGGTCGAGGTGGTCCGCCTTAAAAAATTAGTTATAAATATCACAAAATGCTTAAGGTTTTACCTAAACATAAAAGTAGCTCTAGTGTCTCACTGCTAGAAATATTGTCAATGGCGGTGGAGACACTTTGGAGTAACAAATTACGCACCGGATTAACGATGCTGGGGGTAATTATTGGGATTTCCTCGGTAATTGCCATTACATCTGTTGGGCAGGGTGTACAAAAAGGAACCGAGCAACAGATACAAGCGTTGGGTCCAGATGTGCTTTCGGTTTTTTCTGGTGCAGCTAGAAGCGGAAATATCCGTCAAGGAATTGGTTCTAGCAGTACATTAACTTGGGATGATGCAAAGGCGATCGCCCAACAAGCACCATCTGCCCAAATTGTCTCTGCCTACCTACAACGAAATGCACAAATTGTTTATGGAGGTCAGAACAGCTCAACACCAATTTATGGTACAGATTTAAATTACCCACAAGTAAGAGATATCCAGATCCAAAATGGAAGGTTTTTTAATCAAGAAGAACTAGATACTGCTAGAGAAGTTGCTGTTATTGGACCGACAGTTGAGAGTACTTTATTTACCGACGGTGGCGATCCCATAGGCAAGAGAATCCGCATTCAAGGAGAGGCTTATGAAGTGATTGGCGTAACGCAGTCTAAAGGTTCTCAAGGAGGGGTGGATCGAGATGACTTAGTTTTTATGCCTCTTAGTAGTATGTCGGCAAGACTTGTTGGTAACAATGCTTTGTCTGGCGTTTCTGTGAATGGAATTTTAATTAAAGCTGGAAATCAAGAACAGTTAAACGCTGTTCAGTTTCAAGTTACAAATATTTTACGTTTGCGTCACAATATCTATCCGCCGCAAAATGATGATTTTCGGATTACTAACCAAGCTGATATTATTAGCACCTTTACAAATATTGTCGGTTTATTTACAGTGATGGTGGTAGCGATCGCCGGCATTTCATTAGTCGTTGGCGGAATTGGAATTGCCAATATTATGCTGGTTTCTGTTGTCGAAAGAACGCGGGAAATTGGAGTTCGCAAAGCAGTAGGAGCGACAAATTCAGCTATTCTCAATCAATTTTTAGCGGAAGCGATTGTAATTTCTACTGTTGGCGGAGGTATTGGTATCGGAAGTGGAATTTTGATTGCTTTGGTAGCGGCAACTATTTTCAAATTTCCGTTTGTTATTTCTTTCTGGTCAATAATTGTCGGGTTTGGACTATCCTTAACTGTTGGTTTACTCGCGGGAGTGATTCCAGCACGAAGCGCCTCTAAATTAGATCCAATTACCGCTTTACGAAGTGATTAAGATTAATTTTTAGGATAATCCCTCAGTAGGGTGCGTTACGTTCCTAACGCACCCTACAAAAGCTACCAACAACTATCAACAAAAAATCAATATGCCAACTATGATTTGGATGGAATCGATTACTAAAACTTACCATTTAGGAGAAGTTACTGTCCCCATACTTAAGGGAATTCAACTCTCGATTGAAGAAGGGGAATATGTGGCAATTATGGGTGCGTCAGGTTCGGGTAAATCTACGTTGATGAATATTGTCGGTTGTTTGGATCGTCCGACAACTGGAAACTATATTTTTGAAGGTAGAAATTTGACTACTTATGATGATGATGAATTAGCGTATATTCGCAACCAAAGAATCGGTTTTGTTTTCCAACAATTTAACCTTCTGTCGCGTGCAACTGCTTTAGATAATGTTATGTTACCAATGGTTTACGCGAACCTACCAAAGCCACAACGCCGTAAAAGAGCGTTAGAAGCTTTGAAAAGAGTAGGATTAGGCGATCGCATTTCTAACCGTCCCAGCCAACTTTCTGGGGGACAACAACAACGAGTAGCGATCGCGCGTGCTTTAGTTAATAGACCTGCCTTAGTTTTAGCAGATGAACCAACAGGAGCTTTAGATACTGAAACTTCTTATGAGGTAATGAATTTGTTAACAGAACTTAACGAACAAGGTATCACAATTGTGATTGTGACTCATGAACCAGATATCGCTGCCCAAACTAAAAGGATTATCCGAGTTCAGGATGGTTTAATTGTAAGTTAATATTGAAACAAAAACGTTTTATATCATGTCCGGTCAATCAACCATAATTTCCATAAAACCTCACCCCTACCCGTCTCGCGTGGGTCAAAACGTCCCACATATATCACAAGTTTAGTGTCACTTACTATTCCTAACTCAGCTCTGGCTGCTTGTCTATCAATAGAACCAAATTGCTGAATATCTATACCGCAGGGAATAATATCAATGCGTAGACGCAAAGCGGCGAGTCAAGAGACATCGCACAAAAATTTACACCAATTCCTTAAGCACAATTCTATGTAAAAATATTTATAAAATTTTATAAGTAGAAAAATATACTAAAATTTGGAATAAGAAAGGTGATCGCCCTCGCCCAAAAGTCTGCGATCGCCTTTCATTTAACCCCTACAATTAAAGTCAAGTACGATCATGGCACAATTAGAAAAGTTTGCCAAATCACAACAAAAGCAGTAATTACCTACCCAAGGCAACAACCACCCCCTCTGAATCAATCTGACCAAAAGCGATCGCCATTTCAAACATCCTCTAAGAGACTGAGAAGCCCCATCAATAATTCCGAAGTAAATATTATCTCTGCGACCTTCTGTCGGCTGAATTTTTGGCGAGTAGCACTATGACAGTAATTGGAGCAAAGAACAATCCAAGGAAAAACCATAGCCATGCATTGCGACCAGTATTCTGCGCCCACAATGCACAAAACGCTCCAATAAAAAATATCGCAATACCTCCAACTTGCCTAACATCGTCTTCTAGGTTAGAGATTTGATATTTTAAATATTCTAGGTTAGAGATTTCATTCTTTAAACTTGTAACTTGTGACTCTAAGTTTGCAATTTGTGACTCCAGATTATTGGTATTCGGTACATTTTGCTGGGCAATCCAAAAGCTTATTTCTGAATAACTCGTGTGAGTGTTTTTAATTAGGTAAATGCAATCTTCCTCTTTACCCCTGCTAATATAACTTTCCATGACTCTATCTTTATATACAGCTATTAAGAAATAGGGTTCATTATCCTAATGATAACATCCGAATCAGAACATTATACGGAAATTTTAGAGATATTACTTTATACAATAACGGCAAGATAATGATTGGCTCAAAGGAATTGTAGCGAAGTAGTAGGTAGAGCGATCGCTTGACTTCAATATAAAGGCGATCGCATGAATAAACAGGTACTTTTCACTTTGGGTTATGTAGTAAGCGGAGAGAGCGCTTAAGTAACGCTTTTAAGCACTCTCTGCGCTTACTACGAAAATAACATATCTTACGTTTTCTTTTTCAGTTTAAGAACCTTTACTGACAAATACAAATCCCCGTGTTTTACCTGATTCAGAATCAGTTGTTGACATTGCCTTCCACAAATCTGCTGCCCTTACCCACACGGGGGGATATTTGTAGCGCGAAACATCCAAGATTAAAAATCTATCTGTCTGCTCATTATACGCGGCTAAGGGTGAGATATGTCCGCCTTTTTCTTGCCCAATATCTTTACGTAAATAGTTAATTAAAATGAAATTTCCCGGCTGTTTTAAATTCTCTGCTGCTAAAGAGCGAAACTTTTCTAAGCTAGTGTCAGCAGCATGATAAACATTAACTTTTACACCATAACTTGCGAATAATCCACCTATTTGATCTAGAGTCATCCCTTTACGAGAGACAACCTCAGCCGGAATCACTTGTTTAGTTTTTTCATTGCTAAAAAAGTTCTCTTGAGTAAACACTCGATAGGGTTTATATTGCGGTGCTTCTGGTGCGGGGATTCCTAAACTATTTAGCACCATAACAATACTAGCTACCCCACAATATGCTTGATTGTTTTGAGTAATAAACTGGGTGCTGAGAGGGAAAAAATCTTCTCTCGATTTACTGTCAATTAATAACTTTTCTCCTTCATCTGAGTTGAAGGCAATTAAATTAGGTGAAAGAGTTAGAGTTTGAGAAAGAACCGTCCCACTCGCGACACAAAACGAAACAATCCCAGCTTGAACTGATGTTTTGATAAATTTGCGAAAATTGATATTCATAAATTATCTCAGTGAGAAAAAGTTTGTAGTAAGCACTTAAGTGCTTTATTATGAGCACTTCAGTGCTCACTACGAATTGCTAATATTATCTTTAGGCGAAACTAAACCCTTAGATTTGCGAAACTCGCGCACAACGTCTTTGATATCTTGTAATTCACCCTCAACCAGATAATTTAATTGTCGCATTTCATCAGCAGTAATTTTACCAGAAAGTTGAGCGATCGCCTTTTTAACTTCCGGATATTTCTTCAAAATTGCTTGACGCACAATCGGCGCAGCTTCATAAGGAGGAAAATATTGCTTATCATCTTTTAGCACCACCAAACCCAAGCGGGCAATCTGTCCATCGGTGGAATTACCATTTATCATGTCTACTTGTTTTTGCAGCAAAGCCCGATATATTAATCCTAAATCCATCAAGCGGGGAGGTTTAGCAAAGCGGAAATCATAAGTTTTCGCCAAACCGGGAAAACCATCTTCTCTTTCTACAAATTCATAGCCGAAACCACCACGCCATTGCGGTGTATACTCAGCAGCTTGGGAAAGAGTTTGAATATTGTAGCGCTTTGCATCTGCACCGCGAATAATCATCGCAAAAGTGTTTTCAAAACCCAAAGGTTTCATCACTTCTAAATTGAATTGCTGCGCGTAAGCTTGTTTTAATTTCTCATAAACTACTTTTGGATCGTTAATAACTTTTTGCTTCAGGATGCTAGTAAAAGCCGTGCCTGTATACTCAACATACGCATCAATTTTACCAGCAATCAAAGCATTATGTGTCACCAAAGCACTAGTAAATCTGCGACGTTCGACTTTTAAATTAGTTGTCGTTTCAATTTGCTGTGCTAAAAGTTCGCTTAAAATATCTTGTTCGGTGAAGCCTTTAGAAGCAACAACGATATCAACGCCGCTTTGATTATTTGAATTAAGCTGACAACTTGCCAGAGAAATTATTAAAGCAAAAGTTAAAAAGCATAATCTAAAAAATTTTTGAACATTCATGTTAATTTTTAACTTTTAATTTACCTTCTAGCCAACCAATAGCAAAATCTGCAATTAAAGCAATTATCGCTGCTGGAATTGCCCCAGCTAAAATTAAATCATTATTTACAACTGAAATTCCGCGAAAAATTAATTCGCCCAAACCACCAGCGCCAATTGCAGCTGCAATGGTTGCAATCCCAATCGCAATCACCGTCGCTACCCGCACACCCGCAAGAATCACTTGCATTGCCAAGGGAATCTCAACTTGCAGCAACAATTGTGTATCTGTCATTCCCATACCTCGCCCAGCTTCCCGAATAGCTGGATCGACATTAGTAATACCAGTATAAGTGTTGCGGATGATGGGTAGGAATGAATATAAAGTAAGTGCAACAATTGCGGGAGTTGCACCAATTCCGCCAATGAATGGCACGGGAATAAGTAAGCCAAATAGCGCCAAACTAGGAATAGTCTGCAGAATATTTGCAATAATAAGAATTGGTTGGCGCAAGCTAGTTATGCGGGTAATCAAAATGCCTAAAGGAATGCCTATAAGTATGGCAATTACAATTGCAATGCTTACCAAAAATAAATGTTCTAGCGTATGTTGAAGGATTTCTGGAGTGTATTTGATGAGAAAGAAATTGTTCATATGTCTTGAATTTCGGTTTGACGCAGACATTCTAGAAAGGCAAGGGCTTCTGGATGAGGCGATCGCCTAAATTCTGCCGGCGTATCCAATACTATCAATTCTCCGCCATACATTAAACCAATTCTCGATGCTAAAACAAAAGCTTCTTGAATATCGTGCGTGACAAAAACAACCGTTTTGCCTAATTCTTGCTGTAATCTTCTAAACTCTTGTTGCAATTCTAAACGTGTAATTGGATCGAGTGCCCCAAAGGGTTCATCCATCATTAAAACGGGCGGATCGGCTGCTAGCGCCCTCGCCACGCCTACCCTTTGTCTTTGCCCTCCCGAAAGTTGATGAGGATATCTTTGGGCGAATTGTTCGGGATTTAAACCGACTAGTTGCAACAATTCATAAACTCGCGTTTTAATTTGTTTCGGTTTCCAACCTTCCAAAGAAGGAACTAAACCCACATTGCGTTCAACAGTGAAATGGGGAAATAAACCAGTTTCTTGAATTACATAACCAATTTTGCGCCGCAGTTTAATTTCATTCCATTGAGTTGTTGGAATGCCATCAAATAAAACTTCGCCTTGTGTAGGAATAAATAGGCGATTAATTAATTTCATTGTCGTAGTTTTGCCACTTCCACTGCGTCCAAGTAATATCAGTGCTTCTCCTTGGTGGATGGTGAAGTTGAGATTTGATACTAAAGGACGATTATTGCGGCTAAAGGTGACATTGCGGAATTCGACAGCGATTTGGTTATTTTGCGGCATGGGTGAGTTCAAGCTGGTTTTATGTAATTATGTGCTAATTTTGGGCATGATACGCGATTCGTGCCTCCTAGAACAGTAAAATAGACCAATGAACAGATAAACTCGGCATTATAGAGTTTAAAATAACTAAGAAACACAAAGCAAGGTTTGTAAGCGTGAAAGGCTATATCAAAGGCAAAACAATAATTTTAGATGATACTTTACCAGAGAACCTCACTGAAGGGGAAGAGGTTGAGGTGATTATCATCCCTACAACGAAGAATAAATATAATTTTCCTACGTTCAAATTGGGGGTAAAAGATAAATCTTTAAAAAGAGAAATGATTTATGAGCGTGATTAGGGTCTTTTTTGACACTAATGTTTTGGTTTATGCCCATGATGAATCATCACGTTTTCACACGGAATCCGCTACGCTTTTAAATTTGATTTTAGAAGCAAACAACATTCGGGGTGTTATTGCCGAGCAAAATTTAGTTGAATTGTACAGAATTATCACCAATGCATCGGCAATGACGCTTAACCCTCTAGCACCAATGGATGCAAGAAATTTAATACAGCAAACATATCTGAATGGAAGTTTTGAAATAGTTTATCCAACGATTGAGAGTTTAAACAAAACTTTCGATTTGGCAGCTCAAAGAAATGCTATGTCTGCCAGAATATTTGATATAAGGCTTGCCTGCCTAGTTCTAGATGCCAAGATAGATTACTTCGCAACACATAACATAAAAGATTTTCAGAGTATCAATGGTCTTTGTCCATTGACACCAAGAGAAATTTTAATGGCGATTACAAACACTGCGTCCAAGTAATACCAGTGCTTCTCCTTGGCGGATGGTGAAGTTAAAATTTGAAACTAATGGACGATTATTGCGGCTAAAGGTGACATTGCGGAATTCGATAGCGATTTGGTTATTTTGCATCTATTTGACTGCTAATGTAGGAAAGCTAGACTCAAAAACATATTCAATATCGTCACAATGCAAGACAAACTCCCAACGATTTGACTCTAACTCATAAGAATCAAAGCCAATAATATCCCAAGGAAGATTCAAATCTGTGTGTTCGTCAGGGTTTGGGTCTACAGATAAAGAAGTGATTTTATAATCATAAAATTCAGCACTAAAAGTAGAATTTAAATCGCACCAAGGTGCAATTGTCAATAATAATTTATCTTGAGTTAATGCAAACTCAACTACAGCATGAGTGAAGTTCCGTCCTTGAAACATGAACTCTTCAATTTTAGTTAACATAAAAGTTTACTGCGGTAAAAACACGCGCTCAAATGGTTGGCGACGATAAATGTCGAAGTCTTTATCAAGAGTAGCGATCGCCTATGGCGGGCGCTTTGCGCCATCGCACTAATATTCAAACGTTCAGAAACCGCGACTAATGACAAATCGGCAAAATCTCCTGGTAAACTAGCGTACTGAGAATTGAGTTCGGCGATACGTGCAAAATCTTCTACTGATAAATGTTCACATTTGTATACCTCAGTTGCCAGATGTGATAAAAAGACATTTTGTACCCGCGAATTAGGCGCAAGAAAATACATTACCTCAGTAATGCATCCTACTGTAGTTATGAGCTCACTAGTACAACTGGTGAAAAAATCAAGTACTTGAACATGATACCTATCTGCTGAATTGTAAAAAGCTATCATCACAGAACTATCGACAAGAATAACAGGGTAATAAGTCATACTTCTTGCTTCTGCTGGCTTTGTTCATACCGTTTCTGGAAATACTCAGCAAGATACTTATACCGTGCATCTCGATCGGATAAATCGCTCGGACCTTGCAATAAATGTTCAGGATACCCACCCATCCGTTCTAAAACGGTTTTACGCGGCTGTAAGCTTTGCCAATATTCATGCAATAGGTGTTTTATCAATTCACTACTTGTTGTTTTTTCCTGGGCGAGAATCTCCACTAAATACTTCTCGGCTTCGTCATCTAAGTTCACATTTAGCATAAAAATTCCTGCCTTGAAATTAGTAAAAAGTTATCTATTGGCATTGACAATTGTTGCATTCTCTGCAATTAACTACATACTTTGCTTGTATTCTTCTAACAGTTGCGGTATGTAATCATATCCATCTACGCCAATTACAGCGATGATTTTTGGGCGATGTTGTTGCAATGCACCGCTGAAAGCTTCCGCACCCATTTGTCCTTGCAAAATTGTCAGTAACGCGGCTGGTTTTCGCCACTCTCGCGAAGCAATTTGATTGAGCAAATACATTCCCAAACAACCTGTGTAAATTGCTCTGGTAAAATTTGCCATGCTATAATTTGCTTCGGCTAAATTAGCTAAATTTAAACCTTGCAAATATAAATCACCGGATGTTTGCGCTGTGTTAAAACCGTCTTCTAAATGTTTGATGGCGATTTGCGGTTGTTCTGTTACTAAGTAGGCAATTCCTAAGCTGCTGACACACAATGCTTTACTTTGAATATCGCCTAATTGTTCTGATAACTTTAAGCCTTGTTGTAAATAGTTAATTGCCATTTCATACGTTTCTGGTTCAATTTGTTTGAGCTGCTGCGCTTGCATAACTTCGCTGTAGCCTAAATTTACCAGTGCGTTTGCTTCTCCTGTTCTGTCTCCTGCTTGTCTGCTGAGTATCAATGCCCGTTGACTGTTGTTAATCGCCTCAGTATAATTCTCAGTGGCAACGTAAGTACGGCTGAGATGGTTGAGATTGGCAATTTCACAAGGGCGATCGCCTGCATTTCTGGCTATCTGCAATGCCTCTTGATGAAACTGTATCGAGCGATCGTATTGTCCCATTGCTCGCTGTGAATACCCTAAAAGCGTCAAAATCCGCGCTTTTTCCTGGGTTCCCTCCGCCTGTCGCAGCGGTTCATCTAAATAATCTAAAGCATCTCGCAAATAACTTCCCGAAAATGAAGCGAAAATTCCGCCGTATAACGGAAAATACGGACGTTGGGCAAAGTTTCGCAAAATTTGTAACAACACTTGCGAAGAAGCATTGCTGTAACGGGTTATACTAGCAAAAGCATTTGCTAACTGATTCCAAATCGCGGCAAATGTCAAGAAAGTCGAAATAGATAACTTTGAACCAGCTTTGACGTTATAAGCTTGTTGGTCAAACCAGTTAACTAACCCGCGTTGCAAGTACTGCAAAACCACTGTTAATTCCACCCAGTCGCTATCAGTAATAAAGCGTTGCTGTTGAGCAAATTCGCTTAAAGACGCATCCATTGCCAGCGTGTGAAACAGTGCTTGAATTAAAGGGCTATTAACTGTCTTTTCCCAACTTGCCCAAGGACCGTTTTCACCAGGTACACCACCAAATCCGATTGATGAGCGGTTTTGGTCATACATCCAGCCCAACAAATTGTCAGAAAGTCGTTGCCAAGATGTTAAACCACGGGTGATACCTTCTGAGAGTTGGAGAATTTCTTGATTTTCAGGTACCTGCTGTAAAGATTTTGCTAATTGTCCGAGTTGTTGTAAATTTAGGGGATACTTTCGGTTCGGGTCAATGACGCGCAATAATGCCGCAAGCCGATCGCCTGTATCTTTACTAATTTCTTGCACTGCGGAGGCGATCGCATTGTTAGCTTTATTTTGCTCTTGCGTGCGTTGCCATTGATTTTCAATCGTCTTGATTGCTCTTAAGCTGCGTGTAGCTTTCGCTTTTTTCAGTTCATCTTTTTCTGAGTCTACCAAGCTTTGGGCGGCAGCGAGGCGATCGCTCAAAGCTAACTCAAAAACTTCCCCCGTCCCCGAACTCACCCCCTTGAGCAACATTTGATAAACTTGCTCAACAGAGCTAATCTTACCCTTGAGGGTAGTTTGCACAATTTCGTCGATTAAGGCTAGATAGCGATCGCGCAATGGCAGAGAATCTGACACTTTAGCTAATAGAAAACGTTACGTTAATTCTCATTCTAGTCATTGTTGGGTAATGGGGCATCGGGCATTGGGAATGGGGCATCGGGCGGGCATTGGGAATTAAACAAGTTCGGTGATGCGCTTTTTCGGTGAATAAATACGATTCTTTCCATGCCCCATGCCCATTGCCCATTGCCCCATGCCCATTCCCATCAAGTCCGTCCGGCAAGATTTGCTACCACTGCCGCTAATTCGGCTTGATTGACTGGTTTGGGGACGTGTAGCTGAAAGCCTGCTAAAAGCGCCTGCGTGCGGTCTTCTGCCCTAGCATAAGCTGTCAGGGCTACGGCGGGAATCCGTCTGAGTTGCTCTTGTTCAAGCGCTCTGAGTTGACGAATTAGGGCGTAACCATTTTCTCCTGGCATCCCGATATCGCTTACTAAGACATCAGGTTGAAATGCTTGCAAGGCAACAAGTGCTTCAATAGCAGATGCAGCTGCTCTTACTTGTACTCCTAATGGTTCTAGCATTGCGGCGATTAACTCGCGGGCATCAACTTCATCATCGACGACAAGCACCCGCAAGCCTTCAAGAATTGGCAAACAATTTTCAGCTACTTTATTCGCCTCGGTGGGTGATAATTGCTCTGGTGTAATTGGTTTGAGCGCGGGTTTTAGCGGTAGAGTAACAATAAAGGTTGCTCCCTGTCCAATTCCGGGACTTTCGGCACGGACTGTGCCACCATGCAATTCTACCAAATGACGGACGATCGCCAGTCCTAATCCGAGTCCACCATGCGATCGCGTGCTAGAACTATCTGCCTGACGGAAACGCTCAAATACATAAGGCAAGAATTCGGCAGCAATTCCCTCTCCGGTATCTCTCACCCGAATTTGTACATGTGAATCAATCGGCACTAGTTGCACATCCACTCTTCCACCGTGGGGTGTGAATTTGATGGCGTTAGAAACCAAATTCCAGACAATTTGTTGCAAGCGGTTGGCATCGCCTAAAACTAATGCTACTGATGAATCGGATATACTTTCCAGGCGAATTTCTTTAGCTTCAGCTGCTGGACGCACAGTATCAAGTGCTGCTTCCACAACTGTTATCAGTTGTACTGGAGTGATTTTCAGATTCAGTTTACCAGTAATAATCCGCGATACGTCCAAAACATCTTCAATTAATACTTTCAAGGTTTTGGTATTGCGGTTAATTGTTTCTAGCGCACGAGCCGTGGTAGTTTCATCAAACTTGCGGGTAGTTAGTAGTTGAGTCCAGCCAAACATTGCATTTAGGGGAGTACGCAGTTCATGAGAAAGTGTAGCTAAAAACTCGTCTTTCAAGCGGTTTGCTGCTTCTGCCTCGGTACGTGCGGCTTTTTCTCGAAGTAGCAGTTGTTCGCGTTCTTGTTCTGCTTTCTTGCGATCGCTAATATCGCTAATTAAGCCAACAAATCCTTCTACCGCATTTTCTTCGTTCAACTGGGGAACGTAAGAAACTTCAAAATAACGGCTTATGCCATCTTTGTCGAGTGCGTTAATTTCATAAGTGACTTGTTCTCCCGATAATACTGCTTCTATATAAGGACGAACTGACTTATAAACTGACTCGTCCATAAATTCTCGCATGTGCTTACCATAAATTTCTGAAGCCGGAACTCCAAACCATTCTTCATATTTCTTATTATTAAATCGATAGCGTTGTTCGGCATCGACATAGGAAATAAAAACGGGTACAGCATTTGTAATCAAGCGCAGTTGATTTTCTCGTTGACGCAGCGCTTGTTGTGTTCGTTTGCGTTCGCTTAAATCTAGAGAAAATACTATTGTTTGTTCAATGCCGTTAGATTCCTCCAACAATGCACCACCGAGAAGAATCGGGACACGTCTACCATCTTTGTGTATATATTCTTTCTCAAAGGGTGTGGTAACTCCATGCGTTCTTGCTTCTTCTGATGCTTGCACCTCCAAATCGTGGTATTCTGGGGGTGTCATTTCATCCCAGCGTATTTCCCTTTTTGCCAGTTCTTCACGCGTGTAGCCCACCATATTCAAAAAATAATCGTTGGCGTAGCTTATCCCCCCGTTAAAGTCGCCGATCGCCACTCCAAAAATATTCGATTCTACTAGATGCCGAAAACGCTTCTCGCTTTCAAGCAATGCTATTTCCGCTTGTTTGCGTTCTGTGATATCTCGCTGAGTTCCCCATGCTCTCATTAATATGCCATTTTCAACAATTCCGACAAGATTATTCACGAAGTACTTGGAATTACCATATTTATCTACTTCATGAGATTCTGCGTCAACTAGTCGGTAGCCAGAACGAATAAAACTACGCAGATATTCTATATTATGGGGATCGCAGGCAACGAAAAAGTCTCCTAACCTTGTGCCAACAACTTCTTCGGCACAAGAAAAGCCATACATCTGTGCCATGACATGGTTACATTCTGCTAAGTAAGCATATTGATAAAAATGCTGAATTTGCTCATCTTCTGATAACTCAAGCGAAATTGGCTTTTCTATTTCAAAGCGCCAAATAGCTTCTGAACTTTGTTCGACAAAAACGCGGTAACGTTCTTCGCTTGTTTTTCGGGCATTTTCTGCGTGTTTATATTCAGTTAAATCTAGTACAAAACTTATCACATGTGAATTATTTTCTAAGGTTGCAGAACCTAGTAAAATTGGAACGCGGCTATTATCTTTGCGGATGTATTCTTTTTCTACATGAGCGTGTACGCCTTTTATTTTCAGTTCGGCAATAGAGCGATCGCTTACCTCAATATATTCCGGTGGTGTTATATCCCGCCAGCGCACTCGTCCAGACACTAAATCCTCATGCGTATAACCTACCATCTTTAAAAAGGCATCGTTAGCCTCGGCGATCGCCCCATCTGTATCAGTGACAATTACACCAATGATGTTAGACTCAACCAAGCGTCTAAAGCGTGACTCGCTGTTTTGTAATGAATGCAAACTCACCTCTAGCTGCTTTTTGGCTGTGCGTAACTTTGAGAACAGCGAACTAATTAGTATTGTCACCAGCAAGAATACACTTAGCTGCACCACAGTCTCAAAGCTACCAACTAATAGCTGAAGGGATGGTTTAATTAAAAAGTAACCGATCGCTAAAGTAGACAAAGCGCTAGCCAGCATTCCCGGCTTTAACCCACCATACCAGACACTAACCGTCACAGCAGCAAAAAACAATGGAGAAATCAGCGGTGTCAGTAGTGGGTATAGCAAGAGTGTCAGCAGCCATGCGCTACCAACAGCCAGCACCGCGACAATATAAGGTGCAAGATGCGATCGTATTGCTTTCATTGCAAATGAATTCTCCTTTGGGGCAGCTGGCTGAAAGGAATGTTACTGAAAGTACTTAGATAACCGTTTACTCATTAGATATTATGCATCCGCATAATCTCCACTGAGTATTTATATTTTACACATCTATCTCAAGTAGGAAAAAATATAATTAATTAAGATTGGCTGATATTCCTTCACCACCAACCCTCAGCTTGTGGCAGAGTTTTTTTATTGTAAATCACAATTTATACCATGCCCGCCTTGTAGAGACGTTAAGTTGTAGAAAGTTTCTACAATCGAAAAGACTTTTTTGAGATTTATCCTGATTCAGCCATAGCTGTGACGGATAAAGGAATGGTAGATGCACCCTAATTAAATTACTGCCCTCGGTTTCTGGCTGAGGGCATTTTTATTATTTAAATATGGTGGGTAGTAAACTGGGAGCCATCCACACTGCATAAGCGATGAATGCAAATAGTAAGGTAGTTAAAGCAGTAAAAATATAGCTGACACACATCAACAAACCATCAGATTCTATACTGGCGACTGCTAATAGCAAGATTCCGACGGTGGGGATAGGATTGGTGAGGGGAACAGGTGAAATTAACAATATTGCCAACCAAGAGATACAAAGCCCGTTTAATCGCCAAGTTAAAGGATTTTCGGCTATTTTCACCAACCTGGGGCGAGTGATTTTCTCTAAGATTTTAGTGACTCGCCGCAGATTTTGCAAAAGTGTCTGAGCAAAAAGGCGAGGAAATTTGTAATTGGCGATTTTTTTTGGTAGCCAAGGCTGGCGTCTGCCTAAAACCATCTGTACAGACAATAGCAAACAAGCACCACCAAAAGGACCCGTGAATCCAGGTGGCATGGGAAACAAAAAGGGTAAAACTAATAATGCGATCGTCAAACTAAAACCGCGTTGGGAGGTTTCTGCCAAAATATCCCCCAAAGTCAGCGGCTGTTGCGCTAACCTTTGCAAAAGTAACTTAATATCTTGAGAAAATCTCAAATGTATTTGGCTTGATTTGATGTGACTTGCCACAATACCCTGCTTTAATTTAATTAAAACAATTTCATTAGTTATAAATGCAATTACAATTCAGGATATTTCATTAAACCTCAAATTTTCATCTATCGCAAGCATAACTTCAATTAAAAAATATGGTAATTGGGCATTGGGCATTGGGAATTGGGCAATGGGCTTCTCTCCTTGTCTCCTTGTCTCCCCATCACCCCCTCCCCCCCCTCCCACTCTCCCCCTCCCCCACTCCCCATTACCCAATCCTCATAACTTTTTGCTTGGCGGCATCAAAACAGATAATGCCTGAGGGATAACGCGGAAGTGGGCAGGGGTGTAAGTTGTGATTTCACCATCGGTATTGATGGGACGCGGCTTACGCGTATACACTTCAAATTCTTGACCATTGAGGGTGCGGACATTCCGCGAATTATCGTGTCGCCCTTGTCGCATAGCGGGCAATAAGAAAATAGTTTGCCACCAGTGCCGAATCTCCAAACTGTAGAGGTCTAGCCTTTGATCTTCGATTGAGGCATCCTCAGCCACCGTCATCCCACCACCGTAATAACGACCGTTACCCACGGCAATTTGCACTGTTTTCACTTTTATCGATTCGCCGTTGAGACGAATCTCTGCACTAAAAGGTCGAGATTCCCAAATTACTCGCAATGCGGTAGCTGCGTAAGCAAACACTCCCCATCGACGCTTGACTTCTTTGGTAAGTCGCTGAGTAATTTTTACACTCAGCCCCAGACTGGCAACGTTGAAAAAATGCTTGCCGTTTACACACCCCAGGTCGATGCGTCGCACTTCACCATGAGCGATAATGTCACAAGCTTCGGTTAGAGAGTTAGGAATTCCTAAAGTTCTTGCTAGGTCGTTGGCAGTTCCCAAAGGCAAGATTCCCAAAGGCAACTGGCTAGTTACTAAAGCATCTACTGCGGCGTTTAAGGTGCCATCGCCACCACCAACGATCGCCAAGTCAACTTCATGTTGGTGTCGCTGGATAACTTCCGGTATTTGTTCGGCATTTTCTGTAGACTCCTCCAGCAAATCAAAACCGAGTTTTTTCAGATAATCGATTGCTTCGGACAGATTATTTTGTCCTTGGCGGGCATGAGGATTTACTAACAACAGTGCGCGGGGACTCATCTGTCTAATTGTTTGTAGTTTATATCTAGAATTATCCACTTTTCCCATTCACTTGGTTGAAATTTTCTACCAAACCGTGCTGGGGCTGTTATGAAATATATTCAAAATCTGAGTTTACCCCGCTTATTATACCGTTATTTTCCTCATTGTTTCGCTGCTATCTTTTTTTGTTTAGCTTTCCTATGTTGCGGTGTTTTGATACCTGCTAAATGGGGTAATCACTCAAAACATGATTGCGAAATAAAAATTTGTGTTTCTAATACTGGTATTCACTCTAATATTATAGTGCCAGTTGAAAGTCGTGTTTTTGATTGGCATAAATATTTATCTCTAGATGAAATTGGTATAGATAATGCTAAAAATTATAATTATTTGAGTTTCGGTTGGGGCGATCGCGATTTTTATATGTCAACTCCTTCTTTGATAAATCTCAAACTTTATACTACCTTCAAAGCTCTATTTCTTCCCACTCCTTCTGTAATGTACGTTAAAGGCTACCAAATAATACCCAATTATTTAGAGGTTAAATGTATTAAAATTAATCAAAACGATTATTTGCATTTAATAAATTTTATTGAATCTAGTTTTCAACTTGATGTTAATGGCACTTCAATTCGTTTAGGTAACGGTCACACTGATAATGCTGGATTTTATGCGGCAAAAGGCAGTTACTCGATATTGAGAAATTGTAATTCTTGGACAGCCGAAGGTTTAAGAAAAGCTGATATAAATACTCCTCTTTGGACTGGACTTTCATCGGCAATTATGTTACATTTCCAAAGCAACTGTAAATAATTATGTATTTTTGGGGCTAATGCACAGAAAAGTCTGATATTTCCTTAGCTGTGGTTACAAGGCTGTGGCTGGAAACGAGCTAATAAGTGCAAGAAGTCTAATGCACTCCAAAAAGCAGCAATAAAAGCAAAAAGATGTTACACCGATTTCAATGGGCAAGAACTACCATTAAAATCAAACAGTAAAAACTGGTGTGTTATATGTCAACGAAAAAGCAATTCAATAGCTTTGAAGAGATGCTGTCAGGTTCTGATTTACCCGTGTTGGTAGATTTTTATGCTGACTGGTGCGGTCCATGTCAAATGATGGTGCCGATTTTAGAGCAAGTCAATGCTCAACTCACCGGAAAGATGAAAATCGTCAAAATTGATACGGAAAAATACCCGCAGTTAGCGAGTGCGTATGAAATTTCGGCTCTACCGACGTTAGTACTATTTAAAAAGGGTAAGCCTGTCGATCGCATTGAGGGTGCAATGGGCGCACCGCAATTAGTTCAGCATCTACAAACTATGCTTTAATAATTATGGGTAATTGGTGAGCCAGTGCGTTGGGGAGGACACCTGCACAGTCAGGGCAATGCCCGACTTGAGCAGCGTGTCCGCCATCGCCAGTGCCGTGGTGAGGCAGCGCGGTGAGACCAGCCCCCGACGGGCGCGGTAAGCGAGCGATCGATGGGGGACTGGCTCTCCCGTTGGGTCTTGGGGAGCCACCTTTGTGCGCGGGTTTTGGAGGCTATATTGAGTAATCACTCGATTTAAACCAATTGCACCAATCATAGAGACGTTTTTCCCACGTTGGTGTGGGCGATCGCCATGTGCTCTTTGACATGACGGCGCACGGGCACTCATGCCGCACCAATGCAAGATTTACCCCCGACTCAGAGTTTGAAAATCATGTATGAATGCGCTTGATGCCTTGAATCAGTTGCCAGAACTCGAAGCGTTGCTGTTGAACCCGCTCACTTTCTTTTTGCGTAGGATGCAGGTTTTTTTTTGACGGTCAGGTTCAGCTTTTGTAACATCCTGCCTACAGTTGAGCGACGGATACTGACTTGTGTTTGTTGTTTGAGTTGGGATCGAAGTTCATCCAATGTTGAATCACTCGCCGCTTCTACAATTTGTTTGAGAACGGTTAATTGCTCTGTGTTGAGCTTAGTGGGGGCTTGTTCTGTCCGCACTTTGGGCGTAATCACTCCAGTGTCTCGATGTTGTTTGAGTAATTTCTCCACAAAACTCAACGCAACTCGAAATTGCTTGGCTAACTGACGTTGAGAAATATTACCTTCAGCGTAGACATCAATGATTTTTTGGCGTAGGTCAAAGTGAGTAGGCTTTCATTTCTGCGCTCATTGAAGTGAACTATCGATGTCAAATTCAAAAAAGGATGTTTTGCGATCGCACACAAGATAAACCCATAACCCTCAGATGGGCTGACATGATTCTTTGCGGTGCGGTTGAAAAAGCTGGATTGAGTGCTCACGGATTGCCTCACTCACAGCACCCTTGAGGAGTTTTATCACCAAGCTGCACCAAAACTGCACAGACTTGTACACAATCAAAAAAATTACTCCTCACAAGGATGGAAAAGCTTTGGAACGTTATGTGGAAATCGAAGCGCGATCGTCCGTCGCACAGCCTATAAGTTTTTTTTCAAAAAACTTCTCCCTTGTTCCTTTGGAACAAGGCAATTGTGCGAAGCACAATTGGGCTGTAGGACGCGCTACGCGATCGCGTCAAGGGGGCTATAGCAAACTTGTGATAAATGATTTGTTTTTAGAGATTGAAGATTTTTACTTCTTACTGCAAACGGGTAAATTTGACGAACCCCTGCTACTTGCAGCCCAGCTACAAAATCTGACAGATACAGCTTGGGAACAAGTTGAGGAACTGTATCAGCCTGCAATTCGTATTCAGGGGTGAGGTTATAGTAGTAGCCTCACAAGAAACCAACACGACGAAAGCGTTCCGTTCGCCTCAGGTAACAAAGAAGGCGTGTTGGGAGTGGTGTCGTGAACACCTTTATACGCGAGTACGCTTTTTGAGGATAGTGTCATTTTGAGGGCGATTAAAAATTGTTGTGGTTGTTGCCGCGAATTTCAGCGCCCTCAAAATGCCCCTACATCCTCAAAACGGGGCGTGTTCTTGAGATGAAAACTCAACAACTGCCACAATCGGATTGGAAGGTGATGATTCATCTAGCCCACCCAGCATATATTAGTTGGGAAGAGTTTCAATCAAATCAACAGCAGTTGACACTCAATCATGGGGCGGTTATGGCTGATGGTCGTCAAGGTTCTGCACGAGAAGGATGCGCTCTTCGGAGCGGGTTTAGTGATTTGTGGCAAGTGTGGACGGCGCATGAGTCCTCGTTATCACGGCACAGGAGGTAAAAGAACTACCTATCAATGCGACCAGTTGCGACAGCAGGATGGAGTACAC
>NZ_JBPAOH010000067.1:0-38609 GCF_050875635.1 Tolypothrix sp. VBCCA 56010 | reverse complement strand
TGGGCAATGGGCATCGGGCAATGGGCAATGGGCATCGGGCATTGGGCAATGGGCATCGGGCATTGGGCGGGGAAACCCCGCCCCTAGTGTCTCCCTTGTCCCCCTTGTCTCCAAGGAGTCCCCCTGTCCCCCTGTCTCCCTTGTCTCCCTTGTCTCCCCTTCAATATTCATCTGTGCTTTTAATGGCAAGCATGTCTGGACAAATGTCGTGATAATACTTACCGCTACAATCCAATAAAACTTTCGTCGATTGCTGATAATTTTGCAACCGACTAAGTTCTCAACCGACAACTTTTGAGAATAAATTCTTTGCCGCAGACATTGCTTCACGCGAAATCTCACCTATGTAACAACATAATTACTGAGTTACAAGTTTTTCTTGTGACTCCTGTTTCGCATTTGAACCCTGAGTACCCAGTTGAATAAGTTCTACTTTGTACCCATCTGGATCTTCGACAAAAGCAATTACCGTTGAACCGTGTTTCATCGGTCCTGGTTCCCGGACTACTTTCGCGCCAGTATTTCTGATTTCGTCACAGGTAGAGTAAATATCATCGACTCCTAAGGCAATGTGACCGTAAGCATTACCTAAGTCATATTTTTCAACACCCCAGTTGTAGGTTAGTTCTAGCACTGTATTGTCTGATTCGTCACCGTAACCGACAAAAGCGAGGGTAAATTCTCCACCTGGATAATCTTTTCGTCGCAATAATTTCATTCCCAGGACATCGCAATAAAATTTCAAGGATTCTTCGAGGTTGCCGACGCGTAACATTGTGTGTAGTAAGCGCATAATTTTTTGGTGATTGCTTCTTTACCGATTTTAAATGGGGATGCTGCTAACTTTCACAAATACCAATTTACGAAAATCATCATACATATATGTATGGGCAGGGAAACCCTGCCCTTTGCAAATTATTTGTATCACCCATAAAGTGAAATGGTATTACGCACAATTAGGAGAAAATAAACCGCAGAGGACGCAGGGGACGCAGAGGAATAGGAGTTTAAGAGAGTTTCTGGGCTCATTCCTTTAAGTGTTTAAAAGGGGCTGATGGAGAGGGATTTGACTTTTTTTGCACCTTTTGGTGGCGAAAATGTGAATGTTTGCGGGGTTAGGGCAGGATTTGCGGTTCTATTGAGGATTTTTTCGGCAATCAAAATGTCTAATCCTTGGGATTTGCCTGATATTTGTAATTGCTTGAGAGTAGCAGTTTGTGGCTGGACGAAACCGCTAAAGGTTAATCCTTCTTTGCTAGCTGTGTAATTGTAGACATAAAAAGATTCGCCTTCAACTGTGCGTTGATCTGCTTTCAAGTCCAAATTGGGGGTCAAGCCAATTAGTTGCAAAATTTCTTTATCTGATAATTGACCGCGAGCAAGAATTTTTCTGGTATCATTGGGGATTTGCAGAAATAGGGAGGAGGACATGCCAATTAAAAAGTAATCATCTGACTTGCCAAAATTATCGTAGGAAGTTACAGCGTATTGTTTTGAGTCTGGTTTGTAAATTGAAACTTGTTTACCATCGGAAATGACCAGAGTAGGAGGTTTGGGTTGTTCTCCTTCTCGTGTAAAAGTAATTTCCGAGCGAAATTTGCCATCAGACTGAGCGATAGTTTTAACTTGCGCGTAAATGGTGAAATCAATGCCTTGATTTTTACCACTCATTAAAATTTGCGACTCAGTTTGATAGCGATCGCTCTGCAAAAAACCAGTAATAGTTTTAGCTAGTAAAGATATATCTACTGCTGTAGCTTGACTCAATTGTGTAGCAGAAGTTACTTGCAGTTTGTCAGAGGCTTGTATTGCATTCGCTTTTGGCATCACCAAGGCAACAATACTCAAAGCCGTAATAGTCATGAGAATAGGTTTCATAAGCAATTTACAATTCAGTGGCAAACAACCTCATTTTTACGATCTGTTTTGTAATATTTATGTTCCATATATTTGTATCATTAAGTGCCAATTTTGACTAAAAGTGGAGAATAATTGATGTAATGATTTTATAATATGCACTGTATTCATACTTAGCGCTAGCTAGAATCAAAGCAGGCAGCGCCGACAAGCAAATGTCTAGAAAACTTGTTAAATCTGAGCGTATAAAGTCCCGGAAACGCCTATGCTAGATCGTCGGAACCAATAGGCTGTTTGTTTGTGCGGCAAAAACGCTTTCATCTAAAGGACGAAGAAAAGATGATTAACATAGATACTGCTATTGAGGCGATCGCTGCTCGTGAAATTCTCGACTCTCGCGGCAGACCGACAATTGAAGCGGAAGTGCATTTGCTCAACGGTGCTGTAGGATTGGCACAGGTTCCTAGTGGCGCGTCTACAGGCACTTTTGAGGCGCACGAACTGCGGGATGGCGAAAAACATCGTTACGGGGGCAAAGGGGTACTCAAGGCGGTGCAGAACGTCAAGGAGGCACTTGCGCCGAAGTTAATCAACATGGATGCACTGAACCAAGAACTGATCGATCGCACGATGATTGCTTTAGATGGTTCGGCGAATAAATCCAATTTGGGCGCGAATGCGATTTTAGCAGTTTCTCTAGCCGCCGCCAAAGCTGGTGCCGAATCTCTAGGAATTCCCCTATATCGCTATTTAGGTGGACCTTTGGCAAATTTGTTGCCGGTACCGTTGATGAATGTAATTAACGGTGGGGCACACGCTGCAAATAATGTGGATTTTCAAGAGTTTATGATTGTCCCCATTGGTGCGTCTTCTTTCCGGGAAGCTTTGCGTTGGGGTGCGGAGGTATTTGCTACCCTCAGCAAGGTGTTGGATGATAAAGGTCTACTGACCGGCGTGGGGGATGAAGGCGGTTTTGCCCCTAACCTAGAGTCGAATCAGGTTGCTTTAGAATTGTTGGTGGCAGCGATTGAGAAAGCTGGTTACAAGCCAGGTGAAGAAGTCGCTTTGGCTTTGGATGTGGCAGCGAGTGAGTTTTACAAGGAAGGACAATATGTCTATGACGGTAAACCTCATTCCCCAGTTGAATTTGTTGATTATTTAGGGCAATTAGTCAATCAATACCCGATTGTATCGATTGAGGATGGGTTGCATGAGGAAGATTGGCAAAATTGGCAGTTACTGACTGAGAAAATCGGTTCGCATACTCAGTTGGTAGGTGATGATTTGTTTGTAACTAACGCCACACGCTTACAAAAAGGCATTGAGCAAAAATCCGCTAACGCCATTTTGATTAAACTTAATCAAATTGGTTCGTTAACAGAAACTTTGGAAACGATTGATTTAGCGACTCGCAACGGTTTCCGGTCAGTTATCAGCCATCGTTCAGGTGAAACTGAAGATACGACTATTGCCGATTTAGCTGTCGCAACTCGTGCCGGTCAAATTAAAACCGGTTCTCTGTGTCGCAGCGAACGAGTAGCAAAATATAATCGCTTGCTGCGAATTGAAGATGAATTAGGCGATCGCGCTATTTATGCCGGTACTGTAGGCATGGGACCGAAGTAGAAACTAGAAACTAGGGATTAGGGACTAGGGAGTAGGGATTAGCAAAGAGATTATTGACATGGATCTGTTTGTTCCCAGTCCCCAGTCCCCAGTATTTGTAGGGTGCGTTACGGATTTCATCCGTAACGCACCCTACGTATATTTATTCGCATAAATTGTCGGTAATCTAACTTCTCACGACTGATTTAAGACTGATATATTATGAATAATAACCGCTATATTTAATCATCATAAAATTGAATGGTAAGTATCCTTACCAGTCTCAGGCAGCAAGATTAATCGCTGATTAATTACATCAGGTTGCAATCCTAGTTCTTCAAGTGGAATTACACCCAAAAGTATATCCTCTCCACCTGGTAATTCAGTACAGGTGAATTCACCTTTTCTTCCTTCTAATGTTAGACTTACGCGCTTAAAAAGACGTGTTTTACAGATACCCGCTGCGGTTTTAACATCTATTTCTCCGGCAAGCGGTAAGCCTAACTGAACAATAATTTTTGCTGGTAGACAAAGACGGGTTGCGCCTATATCAACTAAAACATTATTTAGAGTAATAGAGCGAATTTGTTCGCTCAAAGTAAAACCCCGTTCTGCTAATATTTCATCGACTAAATTACTTACTGTAATTGTAGTAGTGATAATTCCCATCTTGTTACTAGATTTAGTCATGATTATGAATTCATGATTGATGAACTAGAGAGAAAGTAAATAGATTTTGTCAACAAAAATCATCAATTGTGGGCATCGAAGTAGAGTTAGGAGTTAGGAGTGATGAGTTATGAATTAAAAACTCCTGTACAGACGCGACATGTCGCGTCTCTACAATTTCTAACTCCTAACTGATTTAAGGATAAAATCCCAACTTGGGTAAGCCTAAGGTTTCATCCCAGCCCATCATAATGTTCATACATTGGATAGCTTGACCTGCCTGACCTTTAATTAAGTTATCAATTGCTGACATAACAATCACGCGACCGGTGCGCGGGTCAACTTCTAAACCGATATAACAAAGATTACTACCGCAAGCCCATTTTGTTTGGGGATATTCGCCTGTTTCGCAAATTCTCACCCAAGGAGAGTTACGGTAAAAGGCTCTAAAAATAGTAATTAAGTCGTCTCGCACTAAGCCGGGATCGCGGAGGGTGGCGTATACGGTAGCTAAAATACCCCGCACCATTGGGATAAGGTGGGGTGTAAATTGAATCATAACTTCATGCCCCGCCAAATCACTGCAAATCTGCTCAATTTCCGGGGTGTGGCGGTGACGGGCGACACCGTATGCCCCTAGAGAGTTGTCTGCTTCGGCTAGCAAGAAGTTGATTTTCGCTTGCCGTCCGCCGCCGGAGGTGCCAGACTTAGCATCGACAATGGCGGTTTCCGGGACAATTAAACCTTGCTTCAAAAGTGGCGAAAGTGCGAGGAGGCTGGCGGTAGGATAGCAGCCGGGACAGCCAATTAACTGCGCTTCAGATATGCGATCGCGATATAATTCTGGTAAGCCATAAACTGCTGTAGCAGCTGTGGCGTTATCGTTTCTCTGTTTGTTATACCAAGTTGTGTAAGTTGTCAAGTCAGTGAAGCGGTAATCTGCACTGAGATCGAGTACTTTACAATTTTTTTCCAACAGTTTTGGAGCCATTTCGCAAGCCAGACCATTTGGAAGAGAGAGAAACACCACTTCAGTGCGATCGCCGATAATTTCTGGATCTACCTCCTCAACTGGTAAATTAACTGCATGAGCCAAATGAGGGTAAAGTTCGCCAAACGGTTTGCCAGCGCTACTCTCGCCACCTAAATAAACAACTTCGACTTCTGGATGATCCATCAGTAGTCGAACTAGCTGTACTCCGCCGTAGCCTGACGCGCCAACAATGCCAACGGGTACGCGTCTTAAATTGCCCATGATATCAAATCCTTATCCGATGAATGATTAATTCGTTATTGGCTATCAACTATCATCAACTAAATGCGACCATTAGCGTTAGGTCAGTTATGCGATCGCTATGATTGAAAACTAAAGTGGGGGAGTGGGGGAGTGGGGGAGTGCAGGAGTGGAGGACAATTATTTCTCCCGATTCCCCCATCTCCCCCTCCCCCCATCTCCCCATCTCCCCATCTCCCCCATTCCCCATTCCCCATTAAAGGTTGTACAATCGAAAAGTAGGTTTTGTTAAAAAAATTTACGTTTGGTCGTTGGAAATACTCTGTGTCGCAGTCTCAGACCACATCCTCAACTTTTGAATTTGACTTGATTGATGCCGCTTTAGCAGACCTGAAAGCCGGTCGCTCTGTGGTGGTAGTAGATGATGAAAATCGAGAAAATGAAGGCGATTTGATTTGCGCTGCCCAATTTGCTACCCCGGATATGATTAATTTTATGGCGGTGGAAGCACGAGGGCTGATTTGTTTGGCAATGACAGGCGATCGCCTTGATGAACTTGACTTACCATTAATGGTAAGCAATATTACAGACACTAATCAAACTGCTTTCACTGTCAGCATTGATGCAGCTCCCCATTTAAATGTCAGTACTGGCATTTCCGCAGAAGACCGCGCCCGTACTATCCAAGTGGCGCTCAATCCAGCGACACAGCCTTCAGATTTACGTCGCCCAGGTCATATTTTCCCGATTCGTGCCAAGCAAGGCGGTGTATTAAAACGCGCCGGACATACGGAAGCAGGGGTTGATTTAGCTCGATTATCCGGGTTATATCCAGCTGGGGTAATTTGTGAAATTCAAAACCCCGATGGCTCGATGGCGCGATTGCCTCAGTTATTTGAGTATGCCTTACATCATAAGCTGAAAATTATTAGCATTGCTGATTTAATCAGTTATCGCCTGAAACACGATCGCTTGGTGTATCGCGATGTCGTCACGAAATTACCGAGTCAGTACGGCAGATTTGAAATTTATGGCTACCGTCATACCCTAGATAATACTGAACACGTAGCGATTGTCAAAGGCGACCCAGCTACCTTTAAAGATGAGCCTGTAATGGTGCGAATGCATTCAGAATGCTTGACAGGTGACGCTTTAGGTTCTCTGCGCTGTGATTGTCAATTGCAATTGCAAGCCGCTCTGAAAATGATTGAGCAAGCGGGTAAAGGTGTCGTAGTATACCTGCGACAAGAAGGGCGGGGCATTGGCTTGATTAATAAGTTGAAGGCTTACAGCTTCCAGGATATGGGACTGGATACAGTCGAGGCAAACGAGCGTTTGGGATTTCCCGCCGATTTGCGAGATTATGGTATGGGAGCGCAAATGCTGATGGATTTAGGCGTGCATAAGATTCGCCTAATTACCAATAATCCCCGGAAAATTGCGGGTGTTAAGGGTTACGGCTTAGAAGTAGTCGATCGCGTACCGTTGTTGATTGAGGCAAACGATTACAATTCTTATTATTTGGCTACAAAGGCGAGAAAGCTAGATCATATGCTGTTGCAGACGTATCTGGTAACGGTAGCGATTCATTGGCAAGATGACCCAGAAGCTGTAACGGAACGTTATGAACGTTTAGAGAAGCTGCGTCATTTAGCGAAAAGCCATGATTTATTGTTGCAAGAAGAAGCGCGTCCGTTAGCGATCGCTTTATTTGACAAACCATCTTTAACTGTACATTTGGGTTTCGATCAACCGCAACTAGCTGCACCTGATTGGTATCAGCAAAACAGTCATCCTTATGTACAGGCGATCGGTCAAATACTTGACAATTTGGCAAGTTTGCCTTATGTTGATAAGTTTGAATTTATGATTTCTCCAGGGATCGATCCTTTGAGTCATTTGCAAGTGCAATGCGATCGGCAAACCTTTCCTGATGGAACTTTACCTTCATCGATTTGTTGCGAACAACTGAAGACGCAAACAATTTATAGTTTTAGTCAAATGCAGTCCTTAGACGAAAGTAACTAACAATGGGAAATCCCATGAACATTCGTAAAGAACTAGAAAAGATAGTTGAGCAACTCAACGATGAGCAATTATCAGTACTGCTGGATTTAGCTGTTTCTCTGCAAAGTGGCAAAAAACCTGTTTATCACATAGAATCTCAAGCTTATCAAGATTGGTTAAGCGCTGAGAATGACATATACGACGAACTGTTTGCTGATGAACTTACAGCGCGGTGATGTGGTACTATGTCGGGTGCCAATGCCTTCGACTCAGTTTCAACAGCTTAAAATTCGCCCTGCTATAGTCGTTTCAACAGATCGGTTGAATCAAATTCTTGATGATGTAATGGTTGTGCCTTGCACCTTTAATACTAATCGTCCGCTAACAGCAACGCAATACTTGATAACGGAAGAGGAAATTACTGGTGCAGGTATTAGAGTTGAGTCTGTAATTCGCTGTGAATCAATTTTTACTTTGAACAAGACGATGATTATCAGAAAACTGGGTTATCTTTCGGCTGAAGCAATTAATCAGGTGAATGTTTGCCTAATGGAGGCTTTTGAATTATAAGTATTTTTAATATATATTTTTACCTGTTGTTAATTCACCTTGTTAACATTACTTAAGTAAGTCGGTGACGAAAATTCAATGTATATGAATAAATATAAATTCTCCGTGATTTGTTGCGAACAACTCAAGACGCAAACAATTTATAGTTTTGGAAAATCTTAACCCCATACAAAAAGTAAATCTAAGACAAAACCAGGTAATATATCTTCTCCAGATAAGCTTGTAGGAGACTCTAATACTTCTTTTTGTTGCCCTTGTCTATAAATTTCAACACGGCGAGTTTTTCTATCAATTAGCCAACCTAACTTTACACCTGCATTCATATATTCTTGCATTTTGGCTTGCGTTTCACTCAAACTATCCGATGGGGACATTAACTCCAACACAAAATCGGGAGCGATAGGAGGAAACTTTTCGCGTTGTTTTGATGTAAGTGCATTCCATCGTTCTAATTTTATCCAAGATACATCGGGGGAGCGATCCGCACCGTTGGGGAGTTTAAAGCAGGTGGAGGAGTCGAATACTTCTCCAAGTTTTGTTTGACGGTTCCAAATTATAAAATCCGCAGTCATCGATGCATTACATTTTCCTGTTTCTCCTCCGGTTGGTGACATTATAATTAGTTCTCCAAAAGCATTACGTTCAAATTTGACATCGGGATTATCACGGCACAGTTGATAAAATTGGTCGTCGCTAAGTTTGAGGACATTATTAAAGTTGATGGTAATTGCGGTCATAATGCTTATATATAAGTATAAAATTGCTTTGGGCAGCAAGCTAGGCTTTGATTTTAGCTTTCTTACTTCATTATTGCGTTCTTGGTTCCTGAGTCATTATTCACTTACTTGACGAAAGTTATGAAGTAAGTTGAGAAACTTCTCTCCATCAAAACTTCTGGGATCGATTCGTGTTTCGGAACGATCTACTAGACGATGGGTGGTAATGCGATCGTCTGGGACATCACTTTGAGCGATTAACCAAGCCAAAGAATAATATTGAGCTTCAGTGTAACCGCTATGAATTGGTTCTGTGTCAGTCCAACCGTCTGGTGGGGTTTCTAAAGAAACGTGATAAGCAAAGTTATTTACAGATGGTGGTAAATTCAAATTAGTTTTCACGCTTTCTGAACCGTTAGCACTATCAAATACTGAATTCGCTGCACCATAAGCGCGTTTATCTGGTGGAACTGTATAAATAACTGTTCCATCTAACTTAATCATCGCGTGGTAACTCGCTTGCACATTTTCGTCGGTATGAGGTGTTTGAAAAAAATTAATGGCGCTCTGAGCAGAATTAGAAGTTTCATGAAGTACTATAATCGGTAGATTGTTGACTTTTATGCCATTAACGTCTTTGGTATAACGCTCTCCGTAGTTGCTTGGATCTGCCCAAGCAATTTCATATCTGGGTCTGTACTTTGTAAAAGCCGCAGTGGTTTTGAATAGAGATTTGCGAGGATTTGCAGCGCTGCTTGGTTTGATCGGCGATCGCATTTGCGCGTTTGGATATTGACTCCAAGAAGCGATGCCTGCGGCGGGCTGCGCCAACGCACTTTCTGGTGTATTATTTTGCAATCGTGTAGTCCCAACAAGCAACGCCACAATCAAAGCGACGAATACCAGAGAAATTAGCATTACTCTGGTCGCCCAGTCCTTAAAGTTCATTATTTTATACTTAAATAACTAATGAAAATAATCTTAATATCTTGATTTTAATGAAAAATAGGTTAATAGAATACCAAAAATAAATAATAGGACTTACGCACTTCCTTCGTCGTCACCATTGAATTGACGTAGGGGCAATTCATGAATTGCCCCTACAAGACTTTAGTTTTGCATAAGTCCTAAATGAGTATCTACTATCAGTCTGCGCTTAGATAAATCTCAGGTGTCAAGCAAGTTGCTTTTCACTTCCTCAACTGTTACGCTTAATTTACACAATCTTTAAATATACTAAATCAAGGAAAAACCTTCCGAAGCGCGAGAAATTGAGGAAAATATTAAATTAAGTGGAGTATCACTCGACTTATGTAAATTCTTCTAGGAAAATATGACTCATTCCTTTCTAGAACGCTTGCACAGTCCAGACCATCCGGTTCTCGTCTTCGATGGGGCGATGGGAACGAATTTGCAAACGCAAAACCTCACTGCTGAGGATTTCGGTGGTTCTCAGTACGAAGGTTGCAACGAATATCTCGTCCACACCAAACCCGAAGCTGTCGCCAAAGTTCACCGCGATTTTCTCGCTGCTGGTGCAGATGTCATCGAAACTGACACTTTTGGTAGTGCCTCAATTGTACTTGCAGAATACGACCTTGCAGACCAAGCATATTACCTAAGTAAAACAGCCGCAGAACTAGCAAAGCGTGTCGCCGCTGAATTTTCCACCCCAGAAAAACCGCGATTTGTCGCCGGTTCGATGGGACCGACAACCAAATTACCTACCTTAGGACATATTGACTTTGACACAATGAAAGCGTCTTTTGCCGAACAAGCAGAAGGGCTTTGGGATGGTGGTGTCGATTTGTTTATCGTGGAAACTTGTCAAGATGTGCTGCAAATCAAAGCCGCGCTGAATGCAATTGAAGAAGTTTTTGCTAAAAAAGGCGATCGCCGTCCGGTGATGGTGTCGGTGACAATGGAAACTATGGGGACAATGTTGGTCGGGACGGAAATTAACGCCGTCGTCACCATTTTAGAACCGTATAAAATTGACATTCTCGGTCTGAACTGCGCTACCGGTCCAGACTTGATGAAACCACACATCAAATATCTCTCGGAACATTCGCCTTTTATCGTTTCCTGTATTCCCAACGCGGGTTTACCGGAAAACGTCGGCGGTCAAGCACACTACCGCCTGACACCGATGGAATTACGGATGTCATTGATGCACTTTGTTGAAGATTTGGGTGTCCAAGTGATTGGGGGTTGCTGTGGGACGCGTCCAGAACACATTCAACAAATGGCAGAAATTGCCAAAGACCTGAAGCCAAAAGTTAGACATCCGGAACTTGAACCAGCAGCAGCGTCAATTTACAGCACGCAACCCTACGACCAAGATAACTCGTTCTTGATTGTCGGCGAACGTCTCAACGCCAGCGGTTCTAAAAAATGCCGCGATTTGCTAAACGCGGAAGACTGGGATGGACTCGTTTCAATGGCAAGGGCACAGGTCAAAGAAGGCGCACACATCCTCGATGTCAACGTCGATTACGTGGGGCGTAATGGCGAACGAGACATGCACGAATTGGTTTCGCGCATTGTCAATAATGTTACGCTGCCTTTGATGCTCGACTCAACCGAATGGGAAAAGATGGAGGCGGGTTTAAAAGTTGCCGGCGGTAAGTGTTTACTGAATTCCACCAACTATGAAGACGGTGAACCACGCTTTTTGAAGGTGTTGGAGTTGGCGAAAAAGTATGGTGCTGGTGTAGTCATTGGTACTATCGATGAAGATGGAATGGCAAGAACTGCTGAGAAAAAATTCCAAATTGCTCAACGTGCTTACCGTCAAGCTGTAGAATTCGGCATTCCGGCGACAGAGATATTTTTTGATACGCTGGCGCTACCGATTTCTACGGGGATTGAAGAAGACCGGGAAAACGGTAAAGCGACGATTGAAGCGATTCGGCGGATTCGTCAAGAATTGCCGGGAAGTCATGTAATTTTGGGTGTATCGAATATTTCCTTCGGTTTAAACCCAGCAGCGCGGGTAGTGCTGAACTCAATGTTTTTGCATGAAGCGATCGCAGCGGGAATGGATGCGGCGATCGTTAGTCCTAACAAGATTTTACCACTTTCTAAGATTGAAGAACGCCATCAAGAAGTTTGTCGCCAGTTGATTAACGATGAGCGGAGATTTGAGGGTGATGTCTGCGTTTATGACCCCTTGGGAGAGTTGACAACATTATTTGAAGGAGTGACAACGAAACGCGATCGCTCTTTGGATGAAAGTCTCCCCATCGAAGAACGTTTGAAGCGTCACATCATCGACGGCGAACGCATCGGTCTAGAGGAACAACTGCAAAAAGCTTTAGAACAATATCCCCCCTTAGAGATTATAAACGTCTTTTTGCTCGATGGAATGAAAGTTGTTGGTGAATTGTTCGGTTCTGGGCAAATGCAGCTACCTTTCGTATTACAATCTGCGGAAACTATGAAAGCGGCGGTTGCTTTTTTAGAACCGTTCATGGAAAAGTCTGAATCAGGCAATAATGCCAAGGGAACGTTTGTTATCGCCACTGTAAAAGGCGATGTTCACGACATTGGTAAAAACCTGGTGGATATCATCTTGTCAAACAACGGTTACAAGGTGATTAATTTAGGGATTAAACAGCCAGTAGAAAACATCATTCAAGCATACGAAAAGCATCAAGCTGATTGTATTGCGATGAGTGGTTTGCTGGTGAAATCTACCGCTTTCATGAAAGAGAATTTGCAGGTTTTCAACGAAAAGGGAATAACTGTACCCGTAATTTTAGGTGGTGCGGCATTGACTCCGAAGTTTGTCAATGATGATTGTCAAAACACTTACAAAGGTAAAGTTGTTTATGGCAAAGATGCATTTTCTGACTTGCATTTCATGGATAAATTAATGCCGGCAAAATCGCAAGGACATTGGGATAATTTGCAAGGATTTTTGAATGAAGCTGTACAAGAGTCACAAAATGGGCATAAAGAAGTAGCAGAAGAGAAAGCCAAGGAAGAAACTGTTGAACCTAAGGTAATAGATACTCGTCGTTCTGAAGCGGTGGCAGTGGATATTGAACGTCCGACACCACCTTTTTGGGGTACGCAATTGTTACGCGGGAGTGATATTTCTTTGGAGGAGGTATTTTCTTATTTAGATTTGCAAGCTTTGATTGCGGGGCAATGGCAATTCCGCAAGCCGAAGGAACAATCTAAGGAGGAATATCAGGCTTTTTTGGATGAGAAGGTGTATCCGATTTTGGATAGTTGGAAGCAGCGAATTATTGAGGAAAATTTGTTGCATTCGCAGGTAATTTATGGGTATTTTCCTTGTCAAGCTGAGGGGAATAGTTTGTATGTTTATGATACGAACCGCGTTGGCGAAGCCTCTCGAAGAGAAGACGCGAAGGACGCGAAGGTAAGAGCTAGTTTTGAGTTTCCGAGGCAGAGGTCGTTGAGGAGACTTTGTATTGCAGATTTCTTTGCGCCGAAGGAGTCGGGGGTAATTGATGTGTTTCCGATGCAAGCGGTGACTGTGGGTGAGGTTGCGACTGAGTTTGCTCAGAAGTTGTTTGCCGCTAATCAATACACTGATTATCTGTATTTTCACGGTTTGGCGGTGCAGGTGGCGGAGGCTTTGGCTGAGTGGACGCACGCTCGAATACGGCGGGAGTTGGGTTTTGCGGCTGAGGAACCGGATAATATTCGCGATATTTTGGCGCAGAGGTATCGCGGTTCGCGGTATAGTTTTGGGTATCCGGCTTGTCCGAATATTCAGGATCAGTACAAGCAACTGGAGTTGTTGGGAACTGATAGGATTAATCTGTTTATGGATGAAAGTGAGCAGATTTATCCAGAACAGTCTACAACGGCGATTATTTGCTATCACCCGGTAGCGAAGTACTTTAGCGCGTAGTACCCCACCCCCTACCCCCTCCCCCTGCGCTTTTCGCCAGTCGCCTCAACTTTGGGAACCAAAGCACGGTGAGTCCACTTGGCTGTTGCCTATACCGTTCCGCCAAAGTGGCTCTCCCCTTGGGCGCTGGACTCACCGCGTGCAGGGAGGGGGATGTAAAAGTAAAGTGGGTACTGCCCATCTTCAAGAACTTAGTCATACGTATCAATGTAATTAAACTAACTTGATAAAAGTGGTTCGTTGAAGTTATGCTGACGCGGAATTTGGGAAAGATTATTATAAGTCTTTTCCAAATCATGCTACTCAAATCAACTAAAGAAGCTATGCCAGCCATTGCCAGCACTCAAAGCATCAGACAATCACTACAGCAAATTTTGCAAAGCACTAAAGAGGGAAAAACTCAGCTGCCAGATTTTCAGCGCAGTTGGGTTTGGAATGATGAGCAGATACTAAGCTTATTAGCTAGTGTTTCTCTCTCTTACCCGATTGGCGCAGTAATGATGCTGGAAACTGGCAATCCTGCTGTGAAGTTCAAACATCGCTTACTTGAAGGTGTTGCCCTTAGCTCAACAGCAAAACCTGAGTATTTAATTCTAGACGGACAACAACGCATAACCTCACTTTTTCAAGTATTGCTTTCACAAAAGCAAGTTAAAACTAAAGACGTTCGTGGGAAAGAGGTTCAACGCTGGTATTACGTTGATATTACCAAGGCGCTTGCTTTGAATTCTAACCGTGAACAAGCAATTATCAGTGTACCAAGCGATCGCATTATTAGGAATTTTCGTGGAGACATCCTCGCGGATTACTCAACAACAGAAAAAGAGTGTGCTGCTGAGGTTTTCCCTCTGCAACTTGTGTTAGACACTTTAGGGCAGAACATATGGATGCAGAAGTACTTACAAATTGACCCTGATAATATGCAAAACCGCCTTACCCTCTGGACTAATTTCCTTCAGGAGGTGATTCAACCCTACCAGCAGTATCAAGTGCCGATTATCCAGTTGAGTAAAGAAACACCGAGGGAAGCAGTATGTCAGGTCTTTGAGAAGGTGAACACAGGGGGTGTTTTTCTCACAGTCTTCGAGTTACTGACGGCTACTTATGCAGCTGATGATTTTAACTTGCGAGAGGATTGGCTCAAGCGTGAGAAGAAACTGAAAAAGCTGTTGGTGCTGGGTAATGTTCAAAATACTGATTTTTTGCAAGCAGTGACGCTACTTGCTACTCGCGCTCATCAAAAGCAGCCACACGCTATCAGTTGTACTCGTAAAGACATTTTAAAACTCACGCTTAACGAATATAAGACTTGGGCTGATCAAGTTACTAAGGGATTTGAAAAAGCTGCCAAACTACTCCACACACAAAAGATATTTACTGCCAGGGATTTACCCTACCAACCTCAACTAACAGTTCTTGCAGCCATTTTTGCAGCACTAGGTGTTCAAGGTGATAATGCTGGGATAGCTGCGAAGTTGGCAAGTTGGTACTGGTGTGGAGTCTTTGGCGAAATTTATAGTGGTGCTATTGAGACGCGGCTTGCCAAAGACCTACCAGAAGTGCTGGCATGGACTAATGGTGGTTCTGAGCCTGATACCATCACTAGTGCTAATTTTGCATCAGCACGTCTTATAAATCTACGCAATCGTAACAGCGCTGCTTACAAGGGTTTATCTGCTCTTTTGATGCGTGATGGTGCTTTTGATTTTCGCACTGGGGTTGCCATCCAAACTGAGATGTATTTTGACGAAAAAATTGACATACATCACATTTTTCCCCAGAAATGGTGCAAGGATCAAAATATTAACCCCAGGTTATGGGACAGTATTCTTAACAAGACTCCACTATCGGCTAAAACCAACCGGATGATTGGGGGTAAAGCGCCTAGTATCTACTTGCCCAAGATTCAAAACCAAGCTGGCATTTCTCACACACAAATGAATCAGATTTTGCAAACCCACGTTATTGATCCAACTGCTTTACGTGGAGATGATTTTTATAATTTCTTAGCTATCCGAGAAAAAGCACTACTCAGCCTAATTGAGAAAGCTATGAATAAAATTCTTTCGCCTCATGTAAATCAAAGCACTGGCTCAAGCAATGAGGCAGAGGATATAGAGCTAGTTGAGTATGATGAGGACACAGACTATGATAAATAATTGAACAATTATTTAGTAGGTTGGGTTTAGTTCAACCCAACTATAGTCATCAAAATCACAACCTACCAGTTGTCTGGTTGAGAACTATAAACTGCTCTGGCAAAGATAATCCTGTTTTCTACAAGTTTGCGATCGCCTCTATAAAAAACTTAACGGTTAGCGCGTGAGCAAAAAGTGTATAAGCAGAATTATAAAGTGCGATGTACCTTTGCGCCTTTGCGCCTAAGAAAGCGGGTTCCGCCTTAGCGGTATGCGTGAGACAAATTCATATTTTCAATCAGCAACGCCACTTTTTCACTACATCTACACTCCTGAAGTAAGTTTTACAGCCCCTAAATTGACAGAAGGTAGATCTATACCACCTTCAGTCTTTGTTTGGTCGGAAAAACACAGATTGTTTATATTAACCAACTCAGTTGATGAACACGTTACGTCAGAACCGAAAATTGAGTAACCGTAAACTGTTTTACCAGGATTGAGAAGGGAGCTTGTTTTGATAACAACGCCACCTAGAGTTTGTCCGGCAGGTATTGTAAGAGCGGGGTTTTGGGCAGTTCCCGTCCCACCATCAGGAATATTGTTTAGAAAATAAGTCTGGGGAATTGGTGTGACGAGAGGAACTTTTCCCCATGAACCTGCTGGTATCATGACAACGGAACCATAAGCGATTGGTCTATTAGAAGAATTAACTTTTGTAATTGCCGCAATTCCAAAACCATCGTGTGCATTTACCGCACCTCTTTCTAACACAACAAAGCCCATATCATCACTAGCTTCGATAGGAGTATTCAAAACGAAGTCTACACGTTCAATACTGGCATTTCCGTTATAAAATCTGCCTTCAATGTTAGCTCCTGTATTTGTGAAAACGTTATCAAAGCCTGCTAATATGTTGTTTTTGGAAAAAAGTTGCTGTTCGGAAAGTGGACCCTTAGCCAAAAAGGTGAAGGTATTGTTCTCAGAGTCGAATGTACCAAAATACCAGGCTAACTGCCTGCGATCGGTATGCGGTTTGCGGCGAACGTATACTTTTGCGGGTGGAGCTTCGTTTATAGTGGCTTTTCCTCCATCAAAGTCTAAACTTGTAATAGATTGAATTAATCCCAAGAAGTTAAGCTGATAAGTACCTCCCTTAAATTCGCTGTCTCCGTTGACATTAGAAACCGAGTTAATAGGCGCAGCCGTTGTTTTGATTGTAATCTTCGTGATATCTTTAGTAATGGGTACAAGCTGCGCCACTACCTGATTGGAAAACAAATTAATAAATAACACCAAGAACAAGCTAAAAAATAAACAAATACCTACACTGGTACTCAGGCGATCGCGGAAATACTTCATAAAAACTTCAGTACTCCTAAATAGGTAATGATAGAAATAGTACATTATGGGTTGGGCAAAATCAATTTATGCAGGGTTGTGTTTGACCGATTTTTCGATTCTTATCCTATTTGTAGATTGCGGCTGAAATGATTGTATTATCAGCATTCCCACACCTAAAAGTGCAATTAGACTTCCTGCTTTTCGCCTTTGGGGGGCGGGTAGGCGATCGCACGCAAGCAGAATTTCTGACAACACACGCGATCGCCTCCGGGGGGCGGGTACGCCATCGCACATTCATGTAGCGTTTGGGAGGTAACTAGCGCACAGTTTTATCGGTTAGCTTTAGGCAGACAAAGATTAGTAGTTTTACTGATAAGCATAATTCATTTTGGCGATCGCCTGACCCACAACCAAAATTTAGGTATGCGATCGCACTTCATATATCATTACTGTTGCATCTGCTGTCGCACCCAAAGACGAAAAGCCTTGAGTGTTGCATTTCTACCTGCTGTTGTACTTTGCTCAAGATATAAAGGAATTACTTCTATCAGCGCAAATTTCGGAAAATTTAAGCTTGACTGAGACTCTACATAATTTCCATCTTGCAAGATATTAATTTGCAATTTGCCTTTCTCAAAACGCCAAAGTTCCGGAACTTTTAATGCTTGATAAATATTCGGATGAGTGCGTGAAGTTATATCAACTTCTAAGGCTAAATCTGGAGGGGGATCTACTGTTAAATCTAGTCGCTTCTTTCCACGAATCTTGGATTCATTTTGGATATAAAAACACTGGTCTGGTTCTATACCTTGAGCCATTGCTTTATTTTTGAAAGTGGTAGAACCAAGACATCTAAACTCAATATCGAGTTCTTCCAGAAGCGCTTTAACTAAATCGCTAATAATTTCTTTATCAGATTCATGTTCTGGCAATGGTGCCATAATTTCTAGTATTCCCCTGTCGTATGCAATTCTGGCTGCACGGTGTTCTCCTAAATCTTCGAGAATTGTTTTGAATTCTTGCCAGGTTACATCTTTGAGCAATACTCTTTGTCCTGGTGGAACTTGGATGCGCTTTAATTCCAACAACATCTTCTCCACTCCCAGTAGTTCATATCTAAGTTTAGGTTATTTCAGTTAAGCGCATTAATCTGTCTGCGACGGGGATTATTTGCGATCGCGCAGTAGCGAAGGAAGGAGAAGCACGTAGTACAAAACACCTACCACCTCCTTGCAAGCGAAGAGGGGGAGACTCAAAAAATAAAAATTGCCGTAATACTCAAAAAATACACGAATATGTTTTAAAATTTCACCCAGAATCGAATTCAACGTCATCTTTATGCCCATTAGGACAGGATGTAGAAATTCATAGTTATACAGACGATACTCAATTAAAAAATACACTTGGTCGTCTTCTTCATCGTCTAGTTATTAATGAGGCTTTTACCACAAAAGACATCGTGATTTTAACAACCACACGAAGACAATCACTTCAAAATCAGGTTGTAGGAAAATTTCGCATCAAAGCAACTCCTGATATCAATGGTCCTGAAATTCTCTGCAATACAATTCATCACTTCAAAGGGCTTGAGAGTAAAGTTGTTATTTTAATTGAAACTGAGTCTAATCCTCCAAATCACAAGCAATTACTATATGTTGGTGCTTCTCGCGCTCGTCATCACTTGATTATTCTCCGACCAAATGCTTCGGTGAACAGGCGTTAGCTATCCTAGAAATAAACAAGGGACAAGAATATGCAAGCTTACAAACTCAAAGGAAAAATCGACGACGCAGGTAATTTAGTAATTACCGAACCTGTGAAAATGCCACCTGGAGATGTGGAAGTGATTGTTTTGCAGGTAGTTGAGAGTGCGAGTTCCACAAATCCCAAAACTGAGTCACAACAAGAGAAACCAAAGAGAAAATCTAAGGTAAAATCACTTAGGGAGTTACTAGAAAATGCTCCTCCCGTTCCGCCTGACTTTGACCCGGAACAGGCGAGATGGGAAGGATTGAAGGAAAAATACGATTTGTGATAGTACTTCTAGATACCAACGTTATCGTAGACGTAGCCCTTGAACGTCAGCCTCATTTTGAGGCAAGTCAACAAGTATTATTACTAGTTGAGCAAGGTCAAATTGAAGGTTATATCTCAGCCTCAACCTTCAGCGACCTTTATTACATTATCCGCAAATCACGAGGTCGAGAATGGACAACAGATTTTTTGAATTGGTTGGTCACATATTGTCAAATTGCTATTGTCAATAAAGCAGTAATTAGAATGGCATTAACTGCCAACTTCAGAGATTTTGAAGATGCTATTCAATATAGCACTGCTGTAATTAATCAATTGGATGCAATTGTTACTCGCAATCGTCAAGATTTTCCGGTTACAACTTTGCGAATTCTTACACCTGATCAGTTGATTCAATTAACAAATTCTTCTTAAAGACATCTCTACTTTCTGGTTACTGGGCTGCTGCCTTGTAATCCGGTTAGTGGAGGCAGCAGCCCTCCCGGATATACGTTCCCACGCAGAGCATGGGAACGAGATTGCAGGAGATTGTGGTGTTTATTTACACAGAAGCGCTTAACTGTTCTTCACTCACCCATGCAGCGTGAAAACCGTAAGGCACACGTTGCGGAATTAACACCCGCGCTACAGGTTCGGCATTTACATCTTGGGCATTGACTACCACGAGTTCTGATGTATCCTCATTAGTATCGTGGACAAATGTCACCAGCCAGCCTTCATCTTCTGACGTTGCATTAGGACGAGGTGCAAATACCGCTTCACCGCCATAACGTCCTCGTCCGAAGTCGTGAGTTTGAGAGTTACCAGTGGTGAAGTCGTATTTAATTAAACCCTCGAACAAAGGCACGGAACTCTTCGCCATTTTACCAGCGTAGCCGTATCGGGTTTGATGCCCTAAGAAATTTTCATTCACGCGGGGGAATTCCGCAGCTACATCATCTAACATTTCCTCGCGCACCGCACCTGTGCTGAGGTTAAACCGCCATTGATGCAGACGGGGGATATCCCCTTGGGAATCAATGTGTGTGTCTTGGGGCAAAGCTAAGACGTTAGTTGAATTCATGCGACAGGCGATAAGCACTACTTCGTCGCCTTCTTCGTAAGCGTTGAGGGTATGAAAGACGTAGCAAGCGGGACTTTCAAACCAGCGGATATTGCTGTTGTCGCCGTGACGGGGGACAATACCAAAACGACTGGGGCGATCGCGCTCAAACATCATCGCCGGTTCTCCCCTCTGTGCCCGTTGCAGGCTAAATGTCAAGGGCAAATCCATAAAAATTGTATAATTTTCGGTGATGGCGAAATCATGCATCATGACTGCCATCGGTAAATCAATCGGTACTGTCCGCAATAATTCACCCGACGCAGAAACTACACTATATTGCAGATATGGTGGCGCGAACGAGTAACCAAAAAACATCATTTCACCCGTTACCGGATCTACCTTCGGATGTGCCGTAAAAGCAGATTTTAGCTGACCATTATAAGTATATTCACCAATTGTATCTAAATTGGGAACTTTGATCGCGTGAGGCGCACCGCCTTCCCACAGCGCTAAGAATTGACCTGCGTGCCAAGTTAGGGCAGTATTAGCAATATTCTTGGAGAAATTGTGGGGGTTATCTTTCTGTGATGGTTCTAATAAGCCACTCCAAACAGCTTTACCCGCTTCATGCTCAATTTTCCATCCTTTTGTTTGCACGTAGCGATTGCGATAAGTAGCTTTACCGTTGCTAATTCTTACACCATGCAACATTGCATCCCCATCAAACCAGTGATACTGACCAATGGGTGTCCATTGCGGGTTGGGACCATTTCGCACGAACATCCCTGATAAGTCGGGAGGTAGTTCACCGATGACTTTTAAAGTGTCAGTGGTGATTTCTTTGTGTACTGGCGCGAAGTTTCGATCAAGATAGGGATTGACTGCTGTTGTAACCATTTGTGAGGATAAGTGAATCTATTACTGGCACTTTGTTCAATATATTAGCGATCGCTTGTATTCTGGTTCTGGTTACATTTATGGATATCCGCCCTGCATAACAATCTCAAATCTAAAATCCCATGACTTTAACTCTTTATTTCCTCCGTCACGGACAAACTGAATGGAGTCGCAATAATGCTTTTTGCGGTTCGCTAGATCCAGAACTGACACCAGATGGCTTGGAAATGGCAAAGGCTTTTGCTTCTTCATACAGTTCTACTCCTTGGACGGCGATTTTTTGCAGTCCGATGCAGCGAACTTTGGCAACTGCAAGACCTTTGTGTGAAGCGATTGAAATGCAACCACAACTGCGGGATGGTTTAAAGGAAATTTACTACGGTAAGTGGGAAGGAAATACACCCGAAGCAGTAAGTAAAGAATTTCACGATGATTATATTCGCTGGTTAGCAGATCCGGCGTGGTATGCGCCCACTGGGGGAGAAATGGCTGTTGCGATCGCTTCTCGATCTACTCAGGTTATTGAAGAAATTAAGCAGCTTTATCGCGATGGCAATGTGTTAATTGTTTCCCACAAGGCTACTATCAGAATTATGCTGTGCAGTCTGTTAGGAATTGATGTGGGACGCTTTCGTTTTCGTTTGGGATGTCCGGTTGGGTCGGTTAGTGTTGTAGAATTTGGTTCGCACGGTCCTTTGTTGAGGGTTTTGGCCGACCGCAGTCATCAAGATGAGCGGTTGCGGAATTTACCGGGGACTTAAGAAGATAATCTCACGCAAAGGCGCAAAGGCGCAAAGAGTATAATAGGATGATTCCAGAGATTGTGACGATTAAGTTGCGTCAAATGGCTAGTGGTGATGTTTTATCGCTACAAGTTTACAAGTTTATTGGTGCTAATGCTGGTAATAAGGTTTACATTCAATCTAATCTGCATGGTGCGGAAATTGCTGGTAATGCTGTGATTCATCAGCTTATCGAGTTTTTACAGACGATAAATGATACTGATTTAATTGGGGAAGTTTGGCTGGTTCCGGTTTGCAATCCGATGGGGACTAATGAGCGATCGCATGTTTTTTCTTCTGGTAGATACTGCGTTTATGAAGCGAAGGATTGGAATCGCATTTTTTGGGATTATGAAAAGGAAGCTGATGATTTACTAGCTTTTGCTAAATCTCAACTTCATTTTGATATTGAGGTTGTCAGACAGAATTATCTCAGCAGAATTAAGGAGAAGTTTGGAGAACTTTTAGATAAAATTAATTCTCCTAGTAGCGTACCTTATACTGAGCGGTTTCGCTATCAACTACAATCTCTCAGTTTAGATGCAGACTACTTAATTGATTTACACAGTGCTTCAAATCAAGGCATAAATTATCTTTATTATTTCCGAAATCGCGAAGAAAGTGCTAAATACTTTTTACTCAAAGACGGATTTATACTTGATAAATATGATGGTGATGCTTTTGATGAAGCTTTTATCAAACCTTGGTTAGCGCTGGAAGATTGTTTTCAACAGCTTGGGAGAGAAGTTAAGTTTGATGTGGAAGCTTGGACGCTTGAACTGGGTACGGGAATGCAGATGATTCCTGATTCGGTGGCTAAAGGTGTGCGGGGTGTTAAAAATTATTTAATTAAAAAAGGTGTTTTGCAAATTAATTTAACTGAAAATGAAAATCTATCTCAAGAGATGAGTTTTAGGGCAAGAAGTAATGTGATAAAGTATTATGCTTCGGCAGGGGGAATGATTCAATCAAGGGTAAAATTGGGTAGTGAAGTTAAAGCTGGAGAACGACTTTATCAAATTCTCAGTTTTAATAAAGAGGGTAAGTTACCTGTTGTAATTGATGTCTGCTGCGAAGAAGATGGATTAGTTTATGATACTTCTAGCAATCAAGCTGTGAATGAAGGTGAGTTTGTGATGGGAATTATCAGTTAAATTGGGAATGGGGAATGGGTAAAACTATCTTACCAGACGTAGGGTGCGTTATCGCGGAACGCGTAACGCACCTAAATTATGAATGGTGCGTTAGCCTCCGGCATAACACACCCTACAATTTAAATTTATTAACTCAATCTCCTAAATAGATACCGATGCCACGAGCGGTTTTAACTAGAGTACCATTTGGATCGACAGCTCTATATTGAGCGATCGCTTCGGCAATTGGTACGCTGACAACTTGACGATTTTGCCACGTTACCATGCGATCATATTTACCCTCTGCAATCAGATTAACCGCTGCTACACCAAAAGCTGCTGCAACTAATCTATCTAAAGGTGAAGCTGTTCCACCTCGTTGAATATGTCCTAAAACGGTGACTCGTGTTTCTGCATTAATACGCTGGATAATTTGGTCGGCTAAATATTCACCAATACCACCATATCGAGATTGACCTAAGCGATTTGTAATTGTGACATTTACACCCTCTTGATTGCGAACTGCCTCAGATACAATTATCAAACAATAATTTTTGTTTTTCTCTTGCTGTTCTTTGATTCTTTGACAAATATGCTCAATTGTGTAGGGAATTTCTGGAATCAAAATTACATCGGCTCCCCCCGCAATTCCCGCTGCAATGGCGATGTGTCCTGCGTCACGTCCCATCACTTCTAAAATCATGACGCGGCTATGACTTGCAGCGGTAAAATGTAAGCGATCTAGTGCTTCGGTGGCAATATTTACTGCTGTATCAAAACCGATCGCATGTTCTGTAATCCCAATATCGTTATCAATTGTTTTGGGAATACCAACTAAATTTATACTACCTTGTTGTGCAAGCCGACGGAGAATTGCCAAACTACCATCGCCACCAATTCCAATTAAAGCATCTAAATTCAATTGGTGATAGCCTGCAATAATTTCATTAGAGCGATCGCATACACTTCCATCTGCCATCGGGAAGGCAAAAGGATCGCCTTTGTTAGTTGTTCCTAACATTGTACCACCAGCAGTTAATAGCGTATTAACTTGGTCAACTTCCAGTTTTGTGAATTGTGGAGGACGCACCATCAATCCTAAAGTCGCTTGCCGAATACCCAAAACCTCCCAACCATAAGTTCCCACAGCACAATACACTACAGCTCTGATTGCAGCATTTAAACCAGAGCAATCTCCACCACTAGTCAGAATTCCAATGCGTTTTGGTTTTCCCATATCTTTTATGACATTATTCTCCGAATAATATAATTAGTAGTAAATTAAACTTAAGTAAAGGCAATCGTCGAAACTTCCAGGGTGATTTTATGTTTGTTTTGTGTCGAATAAAATCAACTTACCATATATATAAACTATGACGGTGGAGCCAAAGGTGAAAAGTATTGATAATTATACCTTCTCTTTTTCAGGAGAAGTAACTGTCCCCCAGGCTCCTCCTGAGTTCAAATCGGGTTTTATCGGCATTATCGGTCGTCCCAATGTCGGTAAATCTACGTTAATGAATCAATTAGTAGGACAAAAAATTGCCATAACTTCTCCAGTAGCGCAAACTACACGCAATCGTTTGCGAGGCATTTTAACGACACCAGAAGCGCAGTTAATATTTGTCGATACACCAGGAATTCACAAACCCCATCACCAATTAGGGGAAGTGCTGGTGAAAAATGCGAAAATTGCGATTGAATCGGTGGATGTAGTGCTGTTTGTAGTAGATGGCTCGACAAGTTGTGGTACAGGCGATCGCTATATTGCCGATTTGTTGACTAAAAGCGAAACACCTGTAATTTTGGGTGTAAACAAAATCGATCAACAACCGAAAGATTCTCAGGTTATAAACGATAGTTACGCTGAGTTAGCACAATCCTATAAATGGCAAACAGGAAAATTTTCCGCCAAGACTGGGACTGGATTGCCTGAACTGCAAAATTTATTAATTGAACATTTAGAACTCGGACCCTTCTACTATCCACCCGACTTGGTAACTGACCAACCGGAACGCTTTATTATGGGAGAATTGATTCGAGAACAGATTTTGCTGTTAACTCGTGAGGAAGTTCCCCATTCGGTAGCGATCGCGATCGATCAAGTCGAAGAAACACCAGCTATCACTCGCGTACTTGCCACCATCAACGTTGAACGAGATTCCCAAAAAGGCATTCTCATCGGTAAAGGTGGAGCTATGCTTAAAGCTATAGGTAGTGCAGCTCGCGAACAAATCCAAAAGTTAATCGCCGGCAAAGTCTATCTAGAATTATTCGTCAAGGTACAACCAAAGTGGCGTCAGTCTCGCGTCAGTTTGGCTGAACTCGGTTATCGCGTGGAAGAGTAAAAGAGTTAGGAGTTAGGAAATATACCGCCCTCACCCTGGAAGGGTAGGGCTACACAAACAAAGCCCACCTACGTGGGCTATAAAGATTTTAGCCTGCGGAGGCAGGCTTTGTTCGTGTAGCCTCAGGCTTTAGCCTGAAGGCTAGTGATATCCACCATCCACTAACCACCAACACACAAAAAATGTCTTCAAATACAGTCTCTGCGTTCAATCTACCTTTAGATGCTGCACCGTTGCGGGTGTTAATTGTTGAAGACGATCCGATGATGCAACTCGGATTAGAACAATCATTAATGGCTCATCCTCAGTTGGAAATTGTCGGACAAGCGGAAGATGGTTATTTGGGTGTGCAAGCTGCACTGAAACTGAAACCAGATTTGGTGGTGATGGATATTGGTTTACCGCGATTGGATGGAATTGCAGCGACACAACAAATTAAAGCTGCATTACCACAAACGCATGTAGTGATGCTGACATCTCATAAAACAGAGACAGAAATTATTGCCGCGTTATCTAGTGGTGCTGATGCTTATTGTATCAAAGGGGCGAGTGTCGAGCGGTTGTTGAATGCGATCGCTGCTGCGGTTGAAGGTGCTGCTTATCTCGATCCGCAAATTGCCAGACAAGTAATTGAAAATCTTAAACCTCCTACCCCCACAGGTAATACGGCAAATTTATCGCAACGCGAGTTAGAAGTTTTGAAACTGATGGTAGACGGTTTGAGTAATCCAGAAATTGCCGAGAAATTATATCTGAGTCCGAACACGGTGAAAACTCACGTCCGAGGAATTATGAATAAGTTAGCAGTTGACGATCGCGTGCAAGCAGCAGTTGTCGCTCTGCGTTCCGGGTTGGTGTAATTAAAAGAAATCGCTACGACCATTAGGCAACCTGAAGCGTCCTAGGTTCAGGGATAGGTTCACCTTCTGCTTGCCAAGCTTCCAAGTACATTTCAATAACTTCTTCACCGTTATGAATTGCTTCCTCACGATTTTTGCCATGAGTGCAAGGCATCACAACAAGATCGGCAAACTCTGGAATCGTGACTAGGAAAAGCTGATCTTCATCAGACCATTGAACAATCATGCTGTACCGATTCATGAATCCTTGTCCTCCCTTAACTCTTCCAGTGTAGTAAGTAACTTTGCTAGTTGTTTTTCTAGATAGAGTGGCACATCATCTCCATCCTTGCCTGAGATTGTCAGTGTTTTTCCAAGCATAGGATGCCGCCAACGCTCATGGCTACCCTTGCCGCGCTTGGGCAGGTAAACAAATCCTTCACGCGCAATCTGAGATTTCAACTCTCGAATCTTCCTGGGCATGGATATTGTCTTGGTGTTCCATCCGATTTTCTCACTTTCTCTTCCTTTCAAGCCACTGTTACGCCACGTTTCTGCGTACCTTTGTTCGCAACCAGCTCAAATGCCGCCCGAAGTCTCCAAAGAAAACATTAGCTCTTATATTCTATAAATTTGAGCGAATTCAACAAATAATTTCTAGGCTACCGCCTGCACCACAAAGTAGGCAATTTATCGGGACGCGAGTTAGAAGTTTTGAAACTGATGGTAGACGGTTTGAGTAATCCAGAAATTGCTGAGAAATTATATCTCAGTCCGAATACGGTGAAAACTCACGTCCGAGGAATTATGAACAAGTTAGCAGTTGATGATCGCGTGCAAGCAGCTGTTGTCGCTCTGCGTTCCGGGTTGGTGTAATTAAAAGAAAGTCTCTAGACTGGGCAAAGACGGTGCAGAAGATTGATCAACTGTTCTGCATCTTCTGGGTAAGTGACATACTCACTTTCGCCCACCTTAACATCCTTGCCTTCCATATCCTCCCCGTACTTTTCAGCTATGACAACAATCGGGGTGTGGCTGGGAAGTCCTACGGCTTGACGTATGCGCCGCCCCATGTTAATGAACTCTTCTATCGACAGCCTTACCTGGTTAATCAATATCATATCAGGGCTTTTACGCCCCCCAATCGCCCGTTCTATCGCGCTTTCTTCGTCTAGCGCTACAATTACGTGGTAGCCGACGTTGCGGAGATTAGTTATCATAAACGGGCGCGTCTCGTCATCTTGTTCGAGTAGCAAAATTGACGGCGGCGTGTTTTGTTTCTCGCTCATGAGTGGGGCTTTACTCGTTGAAAAAATGTTAGTTTTAGATGGAAGCAAAGTCATAATAATATAATCTCAAGTATTTTATTGCAGTGATAATACGTAGATTAACTTCAGCCTTTGTTTTTTGCTGTATCAGAAAAGGTGAGAACAATTTTATCGATCGCCTCTGTCCTTTTCTCCAAGTAAGCGATCGTATTCGTCTTTGACAACTCGGAAACACTCGCACGCACCCGCTTCGAGTGCCTGTAAATCGAGGATATCGACGTGACCGCGCGTGTAGCGTATGAGACCGCTATCCTGAAGCTTTTGGGCAGCTTGGGTGACACCGGCGCGGCGCACGCCCAGCATGTCGGAGATAAACTCCTGCGTCAGCCTCAGTTCGTTTGATTCAACGCGGTCTTGCACTTCCAGTAGCCAGCGTGCCAAGCGTTGTTCTAGGGTGTGCAAGCGGTTGCAGGCGGTAGTCTGGGAGATTTGGGCGATGAAAGCTTGTGTATAGAACAGCAGCACGTCGCGCAAATCTTTATTGCGATCGAACTCCTCCAGCAGTGGACGCGCATCCATTTTGAACGCGCTGCCAGCGACCTGTACAATGTATGTCGTCTGCGTAGTCTCGCTTCCGCCCATAAAGGCATTGATGCCGATCGCTTCACGCTTGCCGACTATACCCGTCTCAGCCGTTCTGCCGTCGTTCATCGTGATGGTGATCGAAAGGACGCAATCGATGGGGAAATAGAGATCCTCGATAGTCTCGCCGGGATAGTGCAGCATGTCCCCCCGTTGCAGGGAGACTCGCTTCAGGTTGGAGGCTAGCTTGTCGTATAACTCGCGGGGCATGGCAGCTAGCAGATAATTTTCAACAGTCATCTGGAAAGTGTTAGAACTCGTATACAACTCATTGTTTATTAAAAAATGGCGCTTGCGCTACGCGCAAGCGCCACTTTGTTGTACGGTTGGCATAAATCTCCAGATAAATTGATAATCTGCAACTTGAGTTAATTATGTAAATTTTTCCGAAATTTTCTCAAATAACTGAGATACTTTCCCTTTTTTTGACAGTTGTCTTATGCCTTCAAAATTATGTGATGCTGAGAATCTACACTCAGCTTGTTTTGCTTTTCTAGTTGGTTAAGCGTCCGGGTGACGGTTACTCTAGTTGTGCAGCAAGCAGAGGCAAGGTCTTCATGAGTTAGACGAACACTCAGCCGGATGCCATCGGCTACAGGTTCCCCAACTTCGTGTTTTAACAACTGTAATAAACTGTGCAGACGGTCTGCAACTCGTGTTTGCCCGTGAACAGCAAGTAGCGATTCGGTTTGTTTGAGTCGTTGGCTAATTTGCGGTAAAAGCTGCTGTTTGAGTTGATTGGAATTCACTAACTCGGTGAGTGAAATACAGGATACCTGAGTATCAACTAGGGCAGTTGCTTCATAGAGTGGCAGCGAAGTCAAGCTAGAACCAAAGGCAGCTTTTGCACCTGCTAACCCAACTAACACTTCTTGAGCGCGTTGGCATAGCCTCTCTGAAAGAGAATCGCAAAACGTTGTTAGCTTTACTAGTCCTGAGTGAACCTGCCAAATTACCTCAGAGTTTAAAGGAATTGTTTCTCCTTTTAAATAAAGCTGCAAAGGATAGCTTTGATCAACAAGAGTGTCAGGTTGTTTTGCTTCAACTCTTCTGCGTTGGCGTAGCCTCTCTGAAAGAGAATCGCTCAAACGTAACAGCCAGCGCAGAGTCTGCGGTTCGTTTGCTGACTGGTGGCTTACAAAGACATTAACATGAATTGCTTCTTTTTTATAAGGCTGCAAGCTTAACTGCCACTCTTGTTTGCTAGGTTCTTGCTGATGCCGCAATTGAGTTTGAAACTCTTGCCGATCGTAACTTATAAAAGCTTTAAGCGATCGATTAATCAGCACAGATTGGGGAAGGTTCAGCAATTTAGCTGCTGCCAAATTCGCTTCTTGAATTTTCCCGCTTGTATCTGTCAGCAAGCAAGCATCGGGGATAAACTCTAACAACTCTTTGTAGCGCTGAGACTCGACTTTTAGAGTCTGGTTAGCTAATGATAACTTTTGATTTTGCTGATAAACCATCTGTGCTGCTATCTGAAGTCTCTCAGAGGCAATGCTAAGTTCTGTCATTGATGACAGCACTGGTGGTGATGAGGATGTGTTGATTTGTTGATATAAATTAGTTAAGCGATCGCTCATCGCTTTTAGCTGTTGAGTAAAAACAGTCGCATTCATGCTGCACTCACCAATTGAATTTGTTTAGTTACGTTAGCAACTGTTGCGATTAACTCGTCAAAGTCAACAGGTTTGGATAAGTGCTTGCAAAAACCGACTAATCGAGCATAGGCACGATCATACTTTGTGTCGTATGTCGTTAAAGCGATCGCGGGAATCTCGACTTGTTCGGCAACCTCAAATGCTTTTACCTTATGCATCAACGAAAAGCCGTCTTCATTGGGCAAGGCAATTTCGCTAATCAAAACATCTGGTTTAACTTGTTTGAGAATTTCTACAGCCTCGCTTACGCAATTACAGGCGATCGTCTCTATGCCATAATCTTCAAACACCATTCTCAGTAAATCTCTACAATCAGGGTTATTATCAACAACCAGCACTCGCACACCGTTAAGCCGTAAAGATTGATCGCACATCATAGGGAAATACTTTGTTTGAATACAAACAGCGTTATTTAATTAAACAGACAACATTTGCCTGCCGTTTTGCAGGCAGACCAATGCAAACAATTTTTTGATAAATGACTGGGCTTTTTAGCCGAGATACGGGAAAGTTCTCGCTTTGTGTGTTAGTTAAGAAACAGCAACCAAGCAACGGGCGATGCTTTAAAGCGTTAGTTATTACTTATCTTCTTTGAGAATAATTCAAAGTTGCATCAAGCTTCAGTACGCTTTCGCACTTAACAACTTTATTTTTAGCGCGATCGCTCTTAAGTATGACTTTAACAAACGTTTTTCTACCAATTTCCTTTCTTAAGATACACATGCAGTAGTAATGAAGTGCTGGAGTGAGGATTTTTTACTTTGAATGCAAGCAAATCAAACTGAGGGATGATGAGCAATTTACTTGTAAATTGGCAAAATCTGAATATAAGGCGCGATCTTCCTTCTAAGCGTCAGGGATGTGGGGCATGATTAAATCTTGGATGGTGATTGGGGGTGTGACTTTCGTAGTTGCGCTGGCTGCTAATTTCATTACCCCAAGCGATCGCAGATGGTTTAAAAGCTTGCAAAGACCGAGATGGCTAACTTTTGAAGCCGCAATTCCACTTATTTGGACTGTAATATTTATCTGCGGTGCTTGGTCAGCTTATATTGTCTGGGAAAAAAACCCCTCAACGACTGAAACATGGTTGCGAATGGGTTTATACCTACTTTTAGAAATTGCTACCATCGCTTACACCCCTGTAATGTTTAGACTTCGCAGCCTGAAAATCGGTACAATTATTGGTGCGATCGGTTTTATTATCGCTGTTATTTTAACTTTAGCAGTTTTACCCGTTTCTGGTTGGGCAGCACTGTTACTGGTTCCTTATTTACTTTGGAGTCCTATTGGCACTTACACCACTCAAGCAATGACCAAGCTTAATCCTCAAGATAAATAAGCGTTAGTTGATGGTTGGTGGTTAGTTGTTGGTTGGTGGTTAGTTGTTGGTGGTTAGTTGTTGGTGGTTAGTTGTTGGTGGTTGGTTGTTGGTGGTTGGTTGTTGGTGGTTGGTTGGAGCGTTGTTATTTTTTTTACTATCAACTATCCACTACCCACTATCCACTATCCACTACCCACTACCCACTACCCACTATCCACTTTCTATCAAAACTACAACCTGCGACTGATTAAAAGCATACTTGAAAATTGTCAAAATTGCCGTGTGTAACTCAATCCGGTTTAGTTAAGGATAATAGCTGCACAGAGGATACCTTTGTAAAAGCATTAGTTTGTTGTCTTAATGATTAGCGTTGTAACGAAAGTTTAAGCAATGGTAACGACAGCTTCTTGTTTGTAACGAAAGTTGAAGCATTAGTAACGACAGCTTCTGCATTCGTAACGACAGCTTGAATGTTTGTAACCAAAGTTGAAGCATTAGTAACGACAGCTTGAATGTTGGTAACGACAGCTTCTGCATTGGTAACGACAGCTTTTAGCGTGGTGACAAATAAGCAACTTATACTAACGACGGTTTGTTGTGAAGTGACTGCGGTTCCAAAAAATTGAGGCTGAATAACCTTAAGTAAACGATATCAAGATACAACTTGACAAATGCACTTATTTGGGAGATGAATATGATTAAATCTTGGATGATTATTGGGGCGATAACTTTCGTTGTGATGATTGGTAGTTTCTTCATCACTCCGCGTGATATCAAATGGTTCGCTAACTTAACTCGTCCCAGATGGCTAGTTTTTGAACCACTAATTCCGATTATTTGGACTGTGATTTTCATTTGCGGTGCAGCTTCGGCTAATATTGTTTGGCAAAAAAACCCCGGAAGTTTGATAACCTGGCTGCTAATGGGTTTATACCTGCTGCTGGAAATTATCACTGTCACCTACATACCGATAATGCTGAGGTTCCGCAGTCTCAGAAGAGGTGAGATTATTGGTTCAGTTGGTGTCATTTTGGGTGTGCTGTTAACAATTTCCGTTTTGCCGATTTCCCCACTGGCAGCGGGTTTGCTAGTACCTTATTTACTGTGGAGTCCGATTGGTGCTTACACCACCGACGAGTTAGTTAAGCTAAATCCTCAAGATGCTTGAATAGGTGTTGGTTGTTAGTTGTTAGTTGTTAGTTGTTGGTTGTTAGTTGTTGGTTGTTAGTTGTTAGTTGTTAGTTGTTGGTTGTTAGTTGTTGGTTGTTAGTTGTTAGTTGTTAGTTGTTAGTTGTTAGTTGTTGGTTGTTAGTTGTTGGTTGTTAGTTGTTAGTTGTTAGTTGTTAGTTGTTGGTTGTTAGTTGTTAGTTGTTGGTTGTTAACCACTATCCACTATCCACTAACCACTATCCACTAACCACTACCCACTATCCACTATCCACTAACCACTAACAACACGTCCATAACGGGCTGTGAGAGAATTAGTTGGTATCAATTGATTATTCAACCATGCCCACATCTGATCTCCTAAAGAGAAATGCCACCATTCTCTAGGATTGCGTTGAAATCCGGCTTTTAACATGACGTTATGCAACAGTTGACGATGAGCGTGATATTGTTGTGCTTCGACGCTATTATTGGCAAAGTAATCGGGAAGCGATCGCTCTGACATTTCATCAATCACAGAACCCATATCAACTACTCGTCCATTATCATCTACCAACGTCACATCCACCGCCGCACCTGTACTGTGGGGAGGCGGAGTCTTTTCATCTAAACTGGGTACAGCCCAAATTTGATAAACCGCTTCCCAAATCTCTTGGCGTTTAGATAGTGACAACTCAGGCTCAATTAATCCCCTTTCTTCTAGCGCTTGAGCAAAACTGTAATCTACCATAAACTGTTGCACAGCAACCGGGCGATAAACATCAAAAATTTGAATGCGCCAATTTGGATGTATTAACTGTAAGTAACTTTGCGCTTCTATCAAGTTGTCAATCAAGCTTTCCCGGATAAAATAAGGAGAATGTTCCCCATAAGGCGCACCTAGCTTTTCATAAGGATGGGGAGATTCCACCGCAAACAATTCTAAAGGAATCTCCACCAACGGTTCACCACATTCGATAATTGGCACTTGATGATAAGGTCTCATTTCCATTTTGGGCATTGGGCATTGGGGATTGGTAATTGGTAATTGGTAATTGGTAATTGGTAATTGATAATTGATAATTGTCCCCCTCATCCCCCTCATCCCCCCCATCCCCCTCATCCCCCCCTCTCCCTCTCCCCCCCTCTCCCCCCCTCCTCCGGTACTGGATCGTATCCACCGGGATGAAAGGGATGGCAGCGCAAAATCCGCCAAATTGCCATCCAACTACCGCGTATAACTCCAAATCGTTCAATTGCTTCGATCGCATACATTGAACAAGTGGGCTGAAAGCGACAAGTTGGGGGAAACAGCGGTGATATGAAAATGCGATAACCTTTAATTAACCAAATAAATAATAATTTCATCGCAGTAACCCAAATCCTATACATTGATAATAAGCGTCAACGTTTTTCATATTGTTGTATTGTTAACTTCATTTTTTGATTTACAGTCAAGTCCATCTTTGTCGCTGCAATTTGCGATCGTAGCCGTTTGGGTATCGCTCATCCTTCTAATTGCGTGGCTGACAAATCGTTTTGTCAACAGCGATGCAGAACTTTTGCGTAAAATCGTTCATATTGGCACTGGCAATGTGATTTTATTTGCTTGGTTGCTGGATATGCCCGCGAGTGTGGGGATTACAGCTTCGATTTTAGCGAGTGCTGTTACCTTACTATCCTATATATTTCCGATTCTCCCAGCTATTAATAGTGTTGGACGCCAAAGTTTGGGGACATTTTTTTATGCTGTTAGTATAGGTGTTTTAGTTGCTTGCTTTTGGCACTTGCAACAACCTCAGTATGCGGCGATCGGCATTTTGATAATGGCATGGGGAGATGGATTAGCAGCGCTGATTGGACAGCGATTTGGCAAACATAAATATCAAGTCTTTGGAGTGCAAAAAAGCTGGGAAGGCTCTATGACGATGGCTGTTGTCAGCTATATTGTCTGTAGTTTGATTTTACTCTTCACTGTGGGCAATGTTTGGCAAACTTGGCTGGTATCACTAATAGTTGCTTTAATAGCTACTGGTTTAGAAGCTTTTTCTTTGTTGGGTGTTGACAATTTGACAGTTCCTATAGGTAGTGCGGCTTTTGCTTTTGTGTTGATTCAGTTACTGAGTTGAGAATAAATAGGATTTACGCATAAGATTGTAGCGTTTTTAAACGCAGAGGAACGCTAAGTAATCGCAGAGGGACGCTGAGGTTTTTTGAGTTTAATTTGTGGGGAATTTGGGCAATTTTTTACTTAGCGGCATTAGTTGTAACATCTGCCATGACTATAATACTGGCATCTGTAATTATGTCGTCTGTGATAATTTTGGGGTTGATATTGACGCTGGTATCTGTAGTAATGTCGTCTGGGGTGACGATTTTGACGCTGGTATCTGTAGTAATGTCGTCTGGGGTGATAATTTTGACGATAGTAAATGCGGTTTCGATTATACCTGCGATGATGACGCACTCGGCGATGACGTCGATGGATACGGTAACCTACCTTTTGCCAATAACGATGAAGACGCTGGTGATGGATATTCCGATAATACTCGTATTTGGTCTGTTTGACTTGGGCTGTATCAGCTTCCAAGTTGCTTTGAATTGATGAATCTTCTTCGCTGGCAAGTTTGAAGGAATTCATCAGACTTTGATTTGCCAGTGTGGAAGTAACTGGCAATGTCGATTCTTGAGACTGTGGCTGGTTTTGAACCTTACTTGTTATATGTGCTGCTGCTGTCTCAAATCCCAGGCAACTGGGCAATAGTAAAGCACTAACTATCAATTTCCAAAACATTGTTGAAGTTTTCCTAGTTTTTGATTCTCTGAAATGGCTAAATTTATCCCCAGCGTATTTTTTGCACTAGGAATAAACAAAGCCTTTAGTTAGGACTTACCACAGCCAGCATTATTAAGAGAGTATCCAAGCGATCGCTTCTTTCACTCTCTGACAAATATTAATGATTTAATAACATTTACTAGGGGAATGGGTAATCGGTAATGGGGAATGGGTAATCGGTAATAGGGAATAGGTAATGGGCAATTGTTTAATGGGCAATGGGCTTTTGTTTAATGCGAGATTTTTTCCATGCCCTATGCCCCATGCCCCATTCCCAATTACCCATTCCCAATTACCCATTCCCAATTCCCAATTCCCAACAAAAAAAGTCGGTGGATAATTTACTTTTCCACCGACTTTAATTTTCATTGACACATCTAATATCATTATTTACCAATTGTCGGCTGCACCTTTGTAAGGTTCACCCGTAAAAGGTTGTATACCAATAACAGGATAAGCATCATCATTAGGACCAAAAATCCGCATCGCTGCTTCAGAAATATACTGGGCAATGCTCGCTAATATTCTGGAGATAGCCATCATATTAAATTCTCCTTTTTTCGCAGTGTTTTTAATTGCGATGTATCTACTTTAATTCTCCTATTCTCGACTGGCTCAGATTCTCAATATATTGAGAATTTATGCAATGATTCTTCAGGTCTTGTTGCAATACTTTATATAAAAAAAACTAAACTTTGCCCTTTGATTATGATTGTAACCTATACCAATAAATTTTTAATTTATCGTAGAGACGTTCTGCCCTGTGATTATTTATCACAAATACTATAAATAAATATGAACTAATTGATATATATAGTATTAATTTGACCGCAATTACCTGATTTCAAGCACTAAATGACATAAGTCCTGCGACAGTTGACATTATTTATGGTAAAATTTACCATAAATAAAAGCATTCTTGTAAAGGCGCGTGAGCATGATAACTTTGCCAAACTTGGACTGTGCAAATACCAATATTCAGCAAGAGAACCAAGAATTGAATTTCTCTGCGGCTGATTACAGTTTGCTGACTGACTTATACCAGCTAACAATGGCAGCTTGTTACACGGGTGAAGGTGTAGAACAATCATCGGCAAGTTTTGAATTGTTTGTGAGACGCTTACCTGAGAATTTTGGTTATTTAATTGCGATGGGTTTAGCGCAAGCGTTGGAATATTTAGAAAAATTCCGCTTTAATTCTTCTCAAGTGGCAGCTTTGCAAGCGACGGGGATTTTTGAAGGTGCAAGCGATCGCTTTTGGTCATTGCTGCTTGAAGGACGTTTTACCGGCTCGGTGTGGGCAGTGCCAGAAGGTACAGCGGTATTTGCGAATGAGCCGTTGTTGCGTATCGAAGCACCACTTTGGCAAGCACAGTTAGTAGAAACTTACCTGTTAAATACCATTAATTATCAGACTTTAATTGCCACAAAAGCCGCACGGATTCGCGATGTCGCAGGCGAGAAAGCCACCTTACTAGAATTTGGTACAAGACGGGCATTTAGTCCCCAAGGTTCTTTGTGGGCAGCGCGGGCAGCGTTAGGAGGTGGATTAGACGCTACATCCAATGTGTTAGCCGCGCTACAACTAAGACAAAAGCCAAGTGGTACAATGGCTCACGCCTTAGTCATGGCTTTATCGGCAATGGCAGGTAGTGAAGAACAAGCATTTACAGCATTTCATCGATATTTTCCGGGTGCGTCATTGTTAATTGATACTTACGACACAATCGCAGCTGCCAAAAAGTTAGCCGAAAAAGTCAACTCAGGAGAGATGAAATTAGCAGGAGTTCGGTTAGATTCTGGGGATTTAGTTAGCTTATCAAAAGAAGTGCGATCGCTTCTTCCTGATGTGTCGATTTTCGCTAGTGGTGACTTGGACGAGTGGGAAATTGCTAAACTCAAAGCAGCTGGTGCCCAAATTGATGGTTATGGATTGGGAACGCGACTAGTTACCGGTTCGCCGATAAATGGAGTTTATAAACTAGTAGAAATTGATGGTATCCCTGTCATGAAAGAGTCTAGCGGCAAAATCACTTATCCGGGACGCAAGCAGATTTTTCGCACTATAAATGAAGGTAAAGTAAAAGGCGATCGCTTGGGATTAGCAACGGAAAGTCATAGCACAGAACAACCTTTATTGCAATTAATGGTTAAAGACGGTAAACGAATACAAGCCTCAGAAACTTTAGCAGAAATTCGCCAACGCAGCGCAGCTTCAGTCGCGAGTTTACCTGAAGAAACCAGAAAACTAAATCATCCTGTCTCCGTACAAGTAGAGATTTCCGCAGAGTTAGAAAAACTCACCCAGCAGACGCAAAGATTAGGGACAGGGGGAGGGGGAGACAGGGGGACAGGGGGACAAGGGGACAAGGGAACAAGGAGACAAGGAGAATAACTCCTAACTCCTAATTTTTAACTCCTAACTCCTAACTCCTCACTTTTAACTCCTAACTCTTAACTAATTCAAAATGTTGAACATTGCTTTATTTGGTACTAGTGCCGATCCACCAACTGCTGGACATCAAACAATTTTAAATTGGTTATCCGAACATTACGATCGCGTGGTAGTTTGGGCAGCAAATAATCCCTTTAAATCGCATCAAACACCTTTGGAACATCGAGTGGCGATGCTACGATTATTAATTGCGGATATGAATACACCACAGCGCAACGTTGTTTTAGAACAAGAATTAAGTAGCTTCAGAACACTCGAAACGGTGGAAAAAGCCAAAGTGAGTGTAGGTGAAGACGTAGAATTAACATTAGTTATCGGTTCAGATTTGCTAAATCAGCTGCCGCGTTGGTATCGTATTGAAGATTTGTTGCGACAAGTACAATTACTAGTAGTACCGCGACCGGGATATGCGATAGATGAGTCTAGTTTGTCAGGGGTGCTTCATCTGGGAGGAAAAATTGCGATCGCTAACCTCATCGCTTTAGATGTTTCCTCAACAGCTTATCGTGAAAATAAAGACCCTAAAGCTTTAACTCCCCCTGTTGTTAACTATATTCAACAAAAGCATTTGTACGAATGCCAGGACACAAGCAAAAAAAAATTCCAAATCTGTTAAATCAACAACCTTTGGCTGATTTCAAAGTTGGTGTCGATAATGTAATTTTTTCTGTAGATACCGCGCAAAATCGGCTACTAGTTTTATTAATAATGCGACAGCAAGAACCATTTTTAAATCAATGGAGTCTTCCCGGTACTTTAGTACGTCAAGGAGAATCATTAGAAGATGCCGCTTATCGCATCATGTCCGAGAAAATTAAAGTCAACAATCTCTATTTAGAGCAATTGTATACCTTTGGCGGACCCAATCGCGATCCACGCGAAGCGATCAATAGCTTTGGTGTGCGCTATCTATCAGTTAGCTACTTTGCCCTTGTTCGCTTTGAAGAAGCGGAATTAATTGCCGATAAAGTAAGTGGTATAGCTTGGTATCCAGTGAAGCAAGTACCGCAATTAGCCTTTGACCATAACGAAGTTTTAGCGTATGGACACAGACGGCTGCGAAATAAATTAGAGTATAGTCCGGTAGCTTTTGAAGTCTTACCAGAAACATTTACTTTAAATGATTTATATCAGTTATACACCACAGTATTAGGAGATAATTTTGCCGATTATT
>NZ_JBPAOH010000066.1:0-38816 GCF_050875635.1 Tolypothrix sp. VBCCA 56010 | reverse complement strand
GGGACAGGGGGACAAGGGGACAAGGGGACAAGGGGACAAGGAGAATAATTCTTTCTCCCCATCCCCCCCTCTCCCCATCCCCCCCTCTCCCCCATCCCCCCCATCCCCCCATCCCCCCCTCCCCTCCTCCCCTCTCGCTCCTTCAATTTTCCAAGCTGACCGGGATAAAAGCGTCTCGATTGAGTTTTTCACTTTGTCCAAGTCATATAATATGGGTGGCTTCCGTATTGGCTACGCTATTGGTAATGCTGAGTTGATTCACGCTTTACGTCAGGTAAAGGCAGCTGTTGATTTTAATCAGTATCGGGGAATTTTGAATGGGGCGATCGCTGCTCTTACCGGTCCTCAAGCTGGGGTGAATGCTGCTGTTGCTACCTTCAAACAACGTCGAGATGCTTTTATTAACGCTTTACACCGCATTGGTTGGCAGGTTCCTACTCCCCAAGCAACAATGTATATTTGGGCAAAGTTGCCGACACATTGGAGTCAAAATTCTATAGAATTTTGTACTGAGTTAGTCGAACAAACTGGCGTTGCGGCTTCCCCTGGTGCAGGCTTTGGTAAATTTGGGGAAGGGTATGTTCGCTTTGCTTTAGTGCATGAGCCAGCTATATTAACCACCGCTGTGGAGAGAATAGCTAAGTTTTTATGAAAAAGAGGGGGAAAGGTTAAAGGGGAGGCAGTGCGGTCTTGGGGTTCCCCCAAGTGGAGCATCTGCCCTAAAAATATTTAAAATTACTTCTTCACCTTTCCCCTTTTTTCTTTCCCCTTTCCCCCTCCTCTGTAAGCAATTTATCAACTCTTCATCTTTAATTAACGAGAAATTTATCATTTCCGCCTTGACTACCTGCATTTTCTCTGGAATGTACAGGTAAAATTACATAGGACATAATACTAAAAATTACTATAAAAAAGTATATTTAGTCCGTGTTGAGCTAAAATCGTAGCTTCAAAAGTCAAGGACGCGGCTTACATGACAGTAACTAAGCAATTCAAAACTACCAAGGTTATAAGCGCCAAAAGCAGACGCTCAAACTTATCTCAAAATTCAACATTAAAAATAGTTCCGTGCCAATTTCAGCTAGCACTGTGGCTAGTACAGACACAATTCATGGCGATTTTTATGGCTGTTGTTGGGTTGACGATCGCTGCTACCCCAGCATCAGCTTTCTCATCTAAAGCTGACAGCTTCATCAAAAATCGTTCTGTAAATCTATTAAATGATAATCACACTAGCTTGAATTTGGAACTGGATTTAACTCAAACAAAATTTACAAGTAACGAAACTATAGATCAATTGAACTTGAACCAAGTTCGACCATACAACTTTGATACACAGAGAATTTTGACAACTGGTAATCAAGTTTCGCAATTGCTACAAAAAGCAGAAAGCAATATACAGGAAATTACTCAAGCAAGTGAAGTCTCAAACGAGATAATTGACGGCAAAACTTTCTATAGATATCACCTTGGGGATACTAAGTATAAAACCAAAGAAACGCTTACATATACTAATACTTGGAAAGCACCTGCGTCTCCTCCTAAAAGAAGGATACCAGAACCCTCGACAATATTAGGGCTGATAGCGATCGCTAGTTTGTTTGTCACCCAGCGTCAAAAGATGAAAATACGCTAAGGGTAAGAATCATTTTCATCATCGCCTAATCTAATTTTTCACTTAATTAGATAAGATTGCACTCATTCCCCAAAACCCCACCACGCCACTTGCTACAACGCGATGCCAGTCCGCTCAACGGAGGGAACCTCCGCACGCGGCTGGCTTGGGAACCCGACGGCAGATGCTCCACTTGGGGAAACCCCAAGACCGCACTGCCTCCGCAACGCAGTGGCTCCCCAACCCCTCCCCGCAGGCGGGGAGGGGAGACTTTGACGTAAGTTAAAGGCGGGGTGAGGTTCTTCTTTTTGATTTATGCAAGAAGTCTATTTATCATATTTATGTATTATTACCTTGTTTCATGACAATATTTTTTTGTGTTTTATATTAGACGATAGATAGAAATGACAGCAAGATTCTTTAAGAGACAGCAGTTTCAATCACATCAGTCTAAACGGATTTTGCTAATTGAAGATAATGATGTTAATAGAATATTGCTTGATGATTATCTAAATTATTGTGGTTATGATGTCCGAAGTTTATCAGAGGCTTCTACTTTTTTCTCAACTATAGAACAATTCCAACCCAAGTTAATTTTATTAGACTTAAAATTGCCAGATATTGATGGTTATACCCTGCTAGAAAAAATGCATAAATCACCAGATTATGTTAACATCCCTGTTATTGTAGTTTCAGCTTTAGCTTTTAAAGCAGATCAACAACGAGCTTTAGATTTAGGTGCTTGTCGCTACTTTATTAAACCCGTAAATTTAATTGATTTAATTCAAGCAATTGAAGAAGAATTGGCTTTGAACAGTAAATAAACTTTCGTGCTTGGTGTGAGTTTATTCAGATTTTTGGCTGGCAATGAACTCTTCAACAATCTGACTCAGGTTTTGCACATTATTACCAATTTCGGAAATTTTACGTTGAGCTTGTGCTAGCAGCAACATTGTTGTTTGCAGTTCGTTGAGTGTTTCATCCATAGAGTTACGATATTGAGATTCAAAATCTTGCAGGTTCATTGTTTTTCTCGCGTCTGAAATCCTATCGTTTACAGTTTCAATCATAATCACTATGCTGAAATTGCTATATCCGTTAATTCGCTTAATGTTTGACGCTTTAGTTAAACTCCGGAATCTTGCTTATTAATTAATGAATAACATAACAACTTTATAGAAAAATACCCAATATAAGTATTGACATGGTGAAAAAAGTAAGAAAAATGGCTTGGCAAAAATGGTCAAGTAAAATAATAGCCGAGTAATGAAAAAGTAATTTTGCTTGAAAATAAAGAAGAGAATGATAATTTAGAAAATATGTAGTAGATATATGAATTTATAAAATATTTTCACACATGCAAAGACTAAAAGTTATCTGCGTGCTTAATTTTTTCTTGATAAATAATCTATGAAATCAACACATTTATATAAATTTTTATTAAAATAGAGATAGGTATATTTGTGAAACTACTTAATAGTTGTGACAACATCTGCTCAAATAGTACCACTGCTTAAAGATCCAGAACGTCTGGAAAACCGTCTGGTGGAAATTCCCCCGGAACCTGGGGTTTATTTCATGCGCGACGGAAGCGATCGCATAATCTATATAGGTAAATCGCGAAAATTGCGATCGCGTGTCCGTTCATATTTCCGCGAGTCGCAAAAACTAAGCGAACGCATCGCGACAATGGTAAAGCAGGTGACGGAAATTGAATTTCTCGTCACCGATACCGAAGCTGAAGCATTAGCACTAGAAGCAAACTTAATCAAGCAGCACCAACCATACTTCAATGTGCTGCTAAAGGATGATAAAAAATATCCTTACGTATGCATTACTTGGTCTGAAGAATATCCGCGTATTTTCATCACTCGCAAACGTAAAAGCGGTAACGAAAAAGATAAGTTTTACGGACCTTATACTGATTCTCACCTATTACGGGAAATATTACGCATATCTAAACGCATCTTCGCACTCAAACAACGACCCCAACCACTTTTCAAAGACCGTCCTTGCCTAAATTACGATTTAGGTCGCTGTCCGGGTGTGTGTCAAAAACTGATTTCACCAGAAGAATACCGCAAAACTGTGCAAAAAGTGGCGATGGTGTTCCAAGGTCGAAGTCAGGAACTAATTGATATCTTGACACAACAAATGCAGAAATCGGCAGAAGCGCTGAATTTTGAATCTGCTGCACGAATTCGCGATCAAATCGCTGGGTTGAAGTCGTTGAATGCAAATCAAAAAGTTGCCTTACCCGATGATACCGTTTCGCGGGATGCGATCGCTCTTGCCGCCGATGATAAACACGCTTGTATTCAATTATTCCAAATTCGCGCTGGGCAACTTGTCGGACGTTTGGGTTTCGTTGCCGATACTCACGCTGAACCTGGAGCTATTTTACAACGAGTGTTGGAGGAACATTATCAAACCGCCGACGCGGTGGAAATTCCCGCCGAGATTTTGGTACAGCACGAGTTACCAGATACAGAAATATTAGCCGATGTCTTAACTCAACGCAAACAACGAAAAGTCACGATTTTGGCTCCGCAGCGGCAAACTAAGGCAGAATTAATTGAGATGGTAGAGCGAAATGCTCAGTTTGAATTGCAAAGAATGCAAAAATTCGGCGATCGCAATCACCAAGCGATGCAAGATTTAGCCGCGATTCTCGATTTACCCGATTTACCTCACCGCATCGAAGGTTACGACATCTCACACATCCAAGGTTCAAATGCAGTAGCTTCCCAAGTCGTGTTTATCGACGGAATCAGCGCTAACCAGCATTATCGTCACTACAAAATCAAAAATCCCACTGTCACAGCCGGACATTCAGATGATTTTGCGAGTTTGGCTGAAGTTATCCAGCGTCGCTTTCGTAAGTATGCTGAAGATCCGGAGTTATTAAGACAGGGTAATCCAGATTTTCCCGATCTAATTATGATTGATGGCGGTAAAGGTCAATTATCTTCAGTTGTTGCTGTTTTGCAAGAAATGAACTTGTTAGAAGATTTGCGAGTCGTCAGTTTAGCAAAGCAGCGAGAAGAGATTTTTCTTCCGGGAGAATCTACACCATTGCAAACTGAAGCTGAACAACCAGGTGTACAGTTATTGCGACGCTTGCGCGATGAAGCGCATAGATTTGCAGTTAGTTTTCATCGTCAGCAACGCAGTGATAAATTAAGGCGATCGCGTTTAGATGAAATTCCCGGTTTGGGACATCATCGACAAAAGCTGCTTTTAGGACATTTTCGCTCTGTTGATTATATTCGGCAAGCGACACCCGCACAACTAGCTGAGGTTTCCGGAATTGGTCCGCGTTTAGCGCAAGAGATTTACGATTATTTTCATCCCTCCTAAGAGGCATTATCTAAGATATGGCTAATTGATAATTGGGCATTGGGCATTGGGCAATGGGCAATGGGAGATTTTTTCCATGCCCTATACCCCATGCCCTATGCCCCATGCCCATTACTAATAAATAGATTTAGCTAAAATAGCTCATGCTGTTAATTTACAGTGTGAGCATTTTTAATTAAAGTTAAAACCGAAACTGTAAGCGAACCACCTAGTTTGTAATTCGTCCAAAATAAGCATAAATTACAAAGTCGTATCAAAAACCTGTTGGGCGGTAAGGTTCAGTTTGGGGAAAGTTGGAGAGACTATTGGGGTGTTGCCCCGGAACAATGTTCTGACATATTCACCATCCACAAGTTCGCACACAAAAAGAGCGGGCTGTTTGGGATTGCCGAGAAAATCGCGTCCGCCCAATGCTGCATAATCCGCTATCCAATATTCGGGGATGCCCATCTCTTCATAATCGGCAAACTTTTTGTGGTAGTCGTCGCGCCAGTTTGTTGAGACAACTTCAATTACTAAAGGAATTGATGCTCCTTGGGTAACAGTTGACTCTTTTTCCCATAAAGGTTCATTAGGGAGATTATCAGAATTTACCAACAAAACATCAGGGAAGTATCCAGAATCTTTTTCAGCAGGTTTGACTAATGCAGTTTTGGGAAGTAGATAGGGAACCCCCATCCTAACTTGCACGGCTAGCTCTAAGCTTAAAAAGCTTGTGACTTTTTCGTGTTTCCCCATTGGCTGCGACATTTCAACAATCACTTTATCATGTAGCTCGTAACGCTTACCGTCGTTGGGGAGCCACTCGATAAATTTTTCATAGGTTACGAGTTTGGGTAAGGTTTGGATCATAGTAACGCCTCCACATATATTTGACTTTACCAGCCTATAAAAGAGGTTTGCGTGCAATCTATTTATTTATTTGAAAATCGCGATCAATTTATCTTCAAAATTAATTCTCAATCTACTACCCAAAGCTTAAGTAAATCTTAAAATAAATCTTTTTGTAACTAAAAATACAGTTATTTGGTACTTTGAACTTTTTACTGCAAATACTACTTATGCTGAAAGTTGATGTCTGATGTGACAGTAAAAAAAGTTGAAATAACTGCAAATTACTTAATCTCAAGGCTTTCTTGATGGGGATCAGCGGATATAGAAGCGTTATGCATTTGACAAAAATAATTTATATGTCTAAAGTTGGATGTGTTGAGTACGTAATGATTAAGATAATAAAACCACAAGAACATTTTATGAATTAAAAGTTTTGTTGAAGATGATGACAGAATATAGTCGCTTTTGTTAGATTGTGTCAAACCAGAAGCTTTACTGGTTGAATGGACACTTTTTTCTCATTTGCCTTAAGCCAGAAGATTTACTGGTTTAATTGACGGTTTTTATCCATAAAAAATTACTACATCAAGGGATTTCAAAATGCAAATAGTACAAAAAATTCGTTGCCCAAACTGCGGTAGCGAAGGTGAAAGGCATTATCTTTATCATAGTCAATTGACTCGCACACAATGCCCGACTTGTGACTACTTAATGATATCTTGCACCCGCACTGGTAGAGTGATTGAGGCTTATGCTCCAGGTATTCTTGCTAGAAGGTAAATGAGGCGCGGTAGAGACGTTCCAGTGGAACGTCTGTACGGGAGTTGAGAAAAAATTCCGCTCCTTTTAATTACTTTTTAGTTGTTCTTAGTTGTCCACAAGCTGCATCAGCTTCTAACCCACGAGAATAACGGACGCTAACAGCAATGTTTTGCTGCTTGAGAACTGTAAGAAAAGCTTGGATGCGATCGCTATTTGGGCGTTTGTAATCGACTTCGCTGATAGGATTGTAGGGAATCAAATTAACGTGACTTTGAAAGCCTCGCAGACGTTTTGCTAATTCTAATGCGTGTTCGGGTAAGTCGTTCACCCCAGCCAAAAGAACGTATTCAAAACTAACGCGACGTCCGGTGATTTCTACGTATTCGCGACATTCGGCAAGTAAATCTTCAATTTTGTAAGAATGTGCGCTGGGAATAAGTTGTTCTCGCAGTGCTTGGTTAGGTGCGTGGAGACTAACAGCGAGAGTAACTTGCAGATGGTGTTGGGCTAGTTGACGAATGCGATCGCGTATTCCGACAGTAGATAAAGTAAGCGATCGCTGTCCAATTCCCACATCTTTATTTAAACATTTGATCGCACCTAAAACATTATCTACATTCAACAACGGTTCACCCATACCCATAAACACTACATGGCTAACTCGTTGTTGAAAATCTTCTTGTACAGTTAAAACTTGATCGACAATTTCATGGCGTGCTAAATTGCGCTTATATCCACCCTTCCCAGTAGCGCAGAAATCACAAGCCATCGGACAACCCACTTGCGTAGAAACGCAAACAGTCAACCTTTCGAGTGACTGGCTAGTTTCTCCTGTCCCCTTGTCTCCCCACCGAAAAGTCGGAATACCAACACTTTCAATAATCTGACCATCTGCTAATCGCAAAAGATACTTGACAGTGCCATCAGGGGCGACAGAGCGGTAATGTAAAGTTGAGCGTCCAATGGGGATTTCTGCAACTTCGGCACGCCATTGTTTGGAAAAGACAGAGATATCATTAAGCGATCGCACGCCTTTGTTATATATCCAATCATGCAGCTGCTTTCCTCTGTAAGCGGGTTGTTTTTGTTGCTGAACCCAAAGCGTCAATTCCTCCAAAGAAGCGCCTAATAGTGGCGGAATCGAGATTTGTGCTTGGGGTGTGGTGATTGTGGCATTAGCAGACATAACATTTAGGAATTGGCATCGGATCTATATGGTAGGCGATCGCTGCTGCTAGTGTCTGGAATTATTACTTTAAGTAAGGTAGTGAGCGGTGAGCCAGCGCGGTCTTGGGGGTTTCCCCCATGAGCGACTGGCGAACCCGAAGGGTTCACCGCTCAATTGCAAGACTTTTCTGCCGGATGGGAATTTCAATGCAAAACTCTGCACCTTGTCCTGGCTGGGAAATACACTCTATTTTGCCCTTATGTTTATCCACGACAATTTGATAGCTAATTGATAATCCTAAACCGGTACCTTGTCCCACAGGTTTAGTTGTGAAGAAAGGGTCAAACAATCTTTGCCTAACACTTTCGCTCATCCCTGAACCATTATCTTTAATCGAAATAGCCACCCTATCAGGATTTAATAATTTAGTAGAAATAATAATTTTACTTAGGTTATTTTTTACTTCTGCTTTTGTTCTTTCATTGTAATCATCTAGTGCATCAATACTATTACTTAAAACGTTCATAAACACCTGATTAAGTTGTCCGGCATAACATTCAACTTTAGGTAAATCACCATAATCTTTGATAATTTCAATCGGTGGATGTTCAGACTTTGCCTTCAGACGACTTTGTAGAATTAACAGTGTGCTATCAATACCTTCATGAATATTGACAGGTTTCATATCAGATTCGTCAAGACGAGAGAAATTGCGTAAAGTAAGGACAATTTCGCGAATTCGCTCAGTGCCGACTCTCATTGAAGAAAAAGTTTTGGGCATATCTTGCATCAAAAAATCAAGGTCAATTTCGGCGATGAAATCATTAATTTCTTCTGTAGTTTGGGGATAATTGTTTTGATAAAGCTTAATTAAAGCGATTAAGTCTTGAATGTAGCTATCAAGATGAGTCAAGTTGCCGTGGATGAAGTTAACCGGGTTATTGATTTCGTGTGCGACACCAGCAACAAGTTGACCGAGACTGGACATTTTCTCAGTTTGAATTAACTGCGCTTGGGTGCGCTGCAAATTTTGGATAGCAAGTTTTAATTTAGCCGCTTGTGCAGTAGCAGTAGCAGCCAATTCTTCCTTGATTTGCAAAGCTTGGCGAAGTTCTGCTTCAGCTTGCTTGCGCTGTGTGATGTCGCGCATAATAACAATATATTCTTGAATATTTTGATTGACTCTAGTGGAAATTGCCACATCAAGAATGCGAGAATGGTGTTTTAGAGTTTGTTCGCTACGGGTAGACCAATTTTCCGGTTGATTGGGCAAATCAGAAAGTAAATTACTCAAATGCAATTCTTGCAAATGATTGGTATCCATCTGTAAAAGCTGCAAAGCTGCTTTATTTGCCTTGCGAACAATGCCATTTTCATCTAGTAATAAAACGGCATCAAGAACCGTGTCTAGGGCAATTTTAAATAAGTGTTCTGCCTCATCCCGCGCTTCGACAATCCAAGTAATTTGCAATAAACTTGTCCAAGACGCGATCGCAATTCCCACAAAAGCGATCGCCATCAGCAAAATAGCCAACAAATTCGTACTAGCTTGAATGGGAGCATCATCTAACCTAGCTCGGATCAGCCAACCGATCGCCGTCGCACCAGAAATCAATACGAGCAAAATGGATACTTGCAGCACGACAACATCTTTTTTGAGATCGTTGTCAAACAGTGATCGCCGACGTTTGATCCACCATGCAGGATGCATGAAAGCAAAGCTGACGCGACGGATAAGCGCATCTGCTGCCAAAATAGTTAGGGGAAACAGAATGCTAATCAGCCAATCTCTCTTGCCTAGAGACAAACCCCCAACTATCAAGACAAGCAATTCTACCAGAAAAAAGCCCCCAGACCACCAACCCCATCGGACTTCTGGTCGTTCTCGCTGTAACCAAAAAGCCAAATGGGTGATGGCGATCGCCGCAAAGTACCCCGTTCCACCCACCATCACGAGTTGAGTTACATTACCCCAACATAAGAATACCAGACTAATTAAAAATGTAAATATTAAAGCAGGTGTAAGCACGCCACGGCGAGACACAACCCCAAACACAGGTGCCATGTATCCATCTAGCGCTAGTTGATACAACACGCGGGGACACAGAGCAACCGCAGTCGCCAAACCCAGAAGGTTGCCACAGGCAATCAACAGTGTCGCCAGAAACGAGGCTGAATGACCCCAGAATGGCTTGGCAGTTGCTAACAGATTCAAAAAACTATTTTCGCCTAGTGCCGGTGTTGCCAACCGCATCAGTACCCAGGAACTACCTAGAAAGAAAATCGGCATCAGCCAAGCAGTCCATGAGAGAAACTTCAAAGTTTTTTGCGGTTTTCGGCTATCAGCAACAAAAGCAGCAGCGCTTTCACAGCTATACACTATGTAGGTAGCGATGAAGTAATACTTTGCCCAGTCGCTCAAATTTAGAGACGTTGCATCAAAAGCAAGGTTAGGGGGGATAAGTCCAGGGCTATTTGGCGACAAAGCTAACCAACCGATACCTTGAACGCTGTAAGTTAGCGCGATCGCTCCTGCTGGAATCACTAAAAACATGTGCAACAGCGCTAAAGCACGAGTGCCACTAAAAGCTACAATGAAAGGCAGAACCGTAAAGCCAATTTTTAGCAGCATTTCCGGACAAGCAATTCCCAAAGGCTTCAGGTTTGTTTGAATCAGATCCGTCAGCAAAATAGCATTCATCGTCGGTCCTGAAGCCCAGCCGATAAAGTGTCCAATGGCTGCATAGCGACTCAAACCAGGATACTTTTTTAACAACTTAGTGGTATAATTAGGCGTTCCCCCAGACATCTCTGGGAAATGCATTGCCATGCGTTTAACTTGCAAATTCAGCAGCATTCCCACGATGACGCACGGCAGCACCACAAAGATTGCTTTCATTCCCAGCGCTGCATTGATGGGAACAGCAACACCTATCCAAGTAAGCGGGCTAGTCATGCTAAAGCCCCAAGTTTCCAAAGAACTGAGGCTGCGCGGAAGGCGCATTTTCCGGTCTGGAAACATTATTGATGTTTCTAATTTGCTGTTATCTGTCTGTTTGAACACAATTTTTATTTTTAGAGATGATTAAACGAGGTCGCCAACAAAATCAAATCGCTCTCAAATTGCCGCGTGTTTCCCTATCCAATGTTTTGGAGAGTGGTTAAAAATGAAGTTTTGACGTGCAACTTCGTATTAGTATTCCCTTGGTTGTTTACTCGCTAACAACTTAGATAAATTCACTTACGGTTTTCAGTATTTTCCAAAAAAAACGAAAAAACCGGGTTTTTGACCAATTTTTATCAATAAACCCGGTTTATGCAAAATTCGTAGTTTTTATCAATGACGGCAACTTGTGGCATTAATACTTGCTACAGTCTAAAGCTACTTCTTGACAAAGAAATTAACCAAAAGTTGAGCCATTCCAGCCCCACATATAACCTTTAGCATCCGCAAACTCAATATAAGTACGATTTTTCGGTACACCTAGCGCAGAGTTAATTTCTTGGCAAAAATCCTGACTCATAGCTTGAGTTTGCTCTGATTTCATTGTACCGACGCTCTTTATTTCAATGTAGCAAACTGGGTCTGTACTGCCAGCGAAGGTCATGGGAATTTCACCTTCAAAAGCTGTCATAATATAAGACTCCGGTTTGCCTGTATGCTTGGCTAACTTAGCTGATAAGCTTTTGAGCATTGCTTCAACTTCAGCTTTTGCCGGCGCAGATACAGAAGTTTGTACTTTAATTAAAGGCATGGATTTGTTGGTGGTTAGTGGTTAGTTGATGGGAATTGGGCATGGGGCATGGGGCATTGGGGAGGCAGTGCGGTGGACGGGTTCCCCGGCATAAAGCACCTGCCGTCATGGGGCATTGGGAATGGGGTATTGGGCAACCTGCCCCCCTGCCCCTCTGCCCCCTTGTCCCCTTGTCTCCCCCCTCTCCCCCCTCCTCACTGCAAAGACGACCGAAACAGATGATTGTGTTCGGGATGATATAAATGCGATCGCAAACCCACTCCTTCGGAGTATCGCGTTCCCACACTTGGAGAAAGTGCAGGACTAATTACGTATAATGTAGTACGAATCAGATTTTCCTTGATGGTACAATCTGCCATTTTGTCAAGGGGAACAACCATAATTTTTTCATCTTGCCAGCCGATTCGATAGCAAATTGCTACTAGCGTATCATCTGGGTAGTGTTCTAAAAGTTTGGCTTGGGAAGACGCGACGTGACGCGCACTCAGATACAGACAAAGGCTGGCTTGATGTTGTGCGAGACTGGCTAATTCTTCTGTGGGGGGAACTTGTGTACGTCCGCTGATGCGGGTGAGGATGATAGTTTGAACTAAGCCAGGAATAGTTAACTCAACTTTAAGTTTAGCGGCAGCGGCTTGAAAAGCGCTGATACCTGGTATAACTTCAAAGGGAATATCTGACGAAGCTAAAAGCTGCATTTGTTCGTGGATGGCACTATAGAGACTCGGATCGCCAGAATGAAGACGAACGACTCCTTTATGCGATCGCACTCGTTCTATCATGATTGGCAAAATCTCTTCTAAAGTCTTATTCGCCGTTTGAATAATCTCCGCATCTTCGCGGCAAAGTTCTAAAATCTCTTCAGGAATTAAAGAATCTGCAAATAAAATCACATCAGCACACTTTAGCAGTTTCTGCGCCTTTACCGTTAATAAATCAGGATCGCCCGGACCTGCTCCCACAATATACACTGCTGGTTCTAACAAATGACCATACTCTTTTTTACTTGCATTGTCAGTATAATTATTCATAAACAATCACACGATAATTCCGCAAAAAATTTTTTTTGGGCATTTTTTCAGTATCCTTCCGGATAAATACTCTTTGCCTAGTAGAGAGGAATGGTAGATGCACCCTGGTTAAGCCCTAGAGAAAACTCTGGGGCATTTTTTATTTTTGTTATTGGTTTGTGGATAGTGGATAGTGGATAGTGGATAGTGGATAGTGGTTAGTGGATAGTGGTTAGTGGATAGTTGTTAACAGCCAGTCCCCCTTGTCCCCACACCCGTCGCCCCTTGTCCCCCCATCCCCTACCTCCCCATCTCCTCATCTCCATTGGGCGTAGAAACTACATCTGGCAAAGGACGTTTAGCTAAGTAAAGCCAAGCTAGCCCAGCTAATCCTAAGAGAATTCCGGTTAAACTCACCAATTGTGCGATTTTTAGCGGTCCTAGCATCAAGCTATCAGTCCTCAGACCTTCGATCCAAAAGCGTCCTAAGCTATAGGCTACCCAGTAAACCATAAACAAAGTACCTACTTTTAGGCGTGGTTGCGATCGCAAACTGCGAAAAAACAAAGTCATCAGCAAAGCAAAAACCATTAAATCCCACAGAGATTCGTAGAGAAAGGTGGGATGGTAGTACTCAAAACTAACCAACTCTGGAGGACGGCGTTCCGGCGGAATGTACAGCTTCCAGGGTAAGTTGGTAGGACTGCCAAAAGCTTCAGAGTTGAAGAAATTGCCCCAACGCCCGATCGCTTGTCCTAAAATCAGCGAAGGTGCTACTAAATCTGCTAATTGCCAAAAAGAAACTTGCTTGAGTTTGGCAAAAATTAACGCCGCTATAACCCCACCAATAATTGCACCATGAATCGCAATACCTCCTTGCCAAATGGCAATAATGCGTTCTGGGTGCTGGACATATTCTGCCCACTGAAACAAAACGTAATATATCCGGGCGGCGGGAATTGCGCCAATTACCAGCCAAATTGACAAATCACTCAGCAATTCTGGATTAACATTACGGCGCTTTGCCAAATACTGAGAGAGGCTAACGCCAATTAACACGGCTGAGGCAATCAATAAGCCGTACCAACGGATAGTTAAAAATCCGATTTTAACCAGAATCGGTCCTGGAGAAGTAAATTGAAACGCCAAAGGCAAGGCGGAAAAATCCAGTGCCATGCAAAAATACCTATTATATTTTGGATTTTGCGAAAAGTTTGATTGGAGGAAACCTCCGATCAAAGCTTTGTTTTTGTGCATGGCACTCTGCAAAGCCTTAATTTTCTAGTCTAAGGGTCTAAGGCGTAAAATAATCATCCTTTATTTTTAAAGTAAAAATAGCGGTTCGCGATCTATTAATTCAGTTTAGATATAATCACCTAAACAACTGTGAGGCATCTAAAATTGTGATTGCCATTTATCCAGGTAGTTTCGACCCCATTACCTTAGGACACCTTGACTTGATCCAACGTGGTAGCAGGTTGTTTGAGAAGGTGATTGTCGCTGTGCTGCGTAACCCGAACAAAACGCCACTGTTTAGCGTGCAACAACGCCAACAACAGATTCGTCTTTCAACAGCACATCTACTTAATGTAGAAGTAGACAGCTTTGATGGTCTAACCGTCAATTATGCCCAAATGCAACAAGCACAAGTTTTGTTACGGGGTTTACGGGCGGTTTCGGACTTTGAAGTAGAGCTACAAATGGCGCATACTAATAAAACCCTTTCTACTCAAATAGAAACTGTTTTTCTGGCTACGTCAAACGAGTATAGTTTTTTAAGTAGTAGTGTAGTAAAAGAGATTGCAAGGTTTGGTGGCTCTATCGATCATCTTGTTCCCCCGCACGTCGCTGTAGATATATACCAATGCTACGCTCACCAACAGACGGTATCGAACCCAATCAAAACGGAAGCAACCCAGAACCTCAGGAGTTTGCCGACCCAAACTCCTATGGAGACGTTTCCGGAATGGGAAGTGTAGAAATTCAGCAGGAACTCAACCGCTTAGAGGAAATGATTCTTTCTAGTTTCCACATTCCCCTGACGCGACGCACGTTAGTCGATGAAGAAAAGCTGCTGGATCAGCTTGATTTTATTCGAGTTTCTTTGCCATTTGTTTTTCAAGAAGCTGCCGCGATTATCGAACAGAAGCAGGAAATTCTTCTGGAAGCGGAAGAATATGGACAGCAAATTGTAGAGGCAGCGCAAGCCAAAAGAGCGCAGATTCTAGCTGAAAGCGACATTATCCGACAAGCACAAACAGAAGCGCTTCTTCTTCGGCAAGAAGTGCAGCTTGAATGTGATGCGATGATGGAAGACACCCTGGCAGAAATTGAGCGCAAGCGACGTGCTTGTCAGCAAGAGTTGGAGGAAATTCGCCAAATCGCGATCGCTCAAGCTCAAGAAATTGAAAATGGCGCCGATACTTATGCTGATAGCGTCTTGGAAAATATCGAGCAAAACCTCACCGATATGTTGCGAGTTATCCGCAACGGACGCGAACAACTTTACCCAGACACCCCACCACAAAACAATTCATCTCCTGGTAAGAAGAAATAAACCTGTAAATTAATCAAAGTATTTACATACCACAAATTAATTTCATTCAGCAGGATTATTCATAAATGTTTACTTTCGCCCAAGTTAATATTGGCTTAAATGTAGCCAGCTTACTAGGAATTATTTACGTTCTTTTGGGGGCAGCTTACTTAATTTTAATGGTATTTTTTCTAGTTCAAACAACTAGATTGACTAATCAAGCTCTATCACTTTATATTATCCAAGCGATATTTATACCAGTTTTAATGTTTTTATCTGGGGTAATTTTGATATTTCAAGGTTGGCGGTTAGATCCAATTCTTCAATTTGGGCAATTTTTGTCATTTTTAATAATTATTTATTTCTGTATTAAAGATATTGTAATTAACGTTTATAGAAATAGATAATATCACCCCTAGAGACGTTTTGCTGGAACGTCTATAGAGACGTTTTGCTGGAACGTCTATAGAGACGTTTCGGCGGAACGTCTCTACAATTTTGCGTGAAACAATTAAAGGGTATAAGTAAAATCTTCAACCAACATCCCAGGAACCATACTACCGCCAAGTTGACGACTTTCGTATGTTCCGACTTCGGGAATGAATTCTTGAAAATTGGTGAAGTCTATCAAATTTTTTCCCCAAAAGCGATAGAGACTGTCATCAAAACGCAGATTTTCAATAGGGGCGATGATTTCTCCCTTTTCAACCCAAAAACAAGCATAACGAGTCATACCTGTGATTCTACCAGTTGGGCGATCGCTCCAATTCAAGTAATGTAAATTCGATACATATAACCCTGTATCTAAACTTGGCAAAATCTGCTCAAATGCTAAATTTCCCACACTTACTTCTGGCGCACGTAATGACTCATTTCCATTCGCACCATTCGCATTTTTTTCATATTCCTTTGCCGTGCGAGAATTCACCAAGGTATTTACTAACATCCCTTTTTCAATTATCGGAATTTCCGGCGCTGCCATTTCTCCCCATTCATTAAATCGCGGCACTAACCCACGTTGAAAGTTTTCTTTCAAATTAAATAACCGAGAAAGCTGCTTTTCTTGACGCGATATTGCAGCCAAAGCACTATTTCCTTGTTGAATATCAGCTTCGCTGACACCACCCCAAGAAAGCATCATTAATAAATCAGAAACAGCCGCCGGCGCAAAATAAGTTTTGTAATTTCCGCGTGGCAATTCTTTCGGCGAATGTGAAAGCAGTTCTATTTGCCTTTTCGCATCGCTGATTTTCGCTGTATAAGCAGTTGAATCCCAATCACTTCCGGCAAAAGTGCCTTTTACAGCTTGTCCCGAAGTCGTGAAAATAGAATAATCTAAGGTAAAAGTATCGGTTGCAAATAAATGTTTTTGACCGCTAGAATCACCATAACCTTGAATTACCGAACCCCCAGCATATATCCCAGCAAAATCTAATTCGGCAACTTGTTCGAGTACGGTTGGTACTACCGCTTCCGCCGCCAACAATTTCCCCGAATGTATTTCCCGACTCGTATTTGTTCCTGATGGCAATACGAGATACGGATCGGCAGGTAAATAAGGCAGTTCTTCCCTTAATTCTTCTAAAGCGTTGTATGCTGCTTGCCAATCAATTTCCCAATTCCCAGTAAAGGGAAATTGTCGAAAACTGTTGCGCCGATCTAGCATCAAATTCAGTTCGATCCAACCATCAGCAACACAACCAGTTTGTCGCACTTTAGCGTGATTGAACCGCGTAAATTGACTGCGTTCACCGTGTAGTTTTATAGTGAAGTGTTCGCTATCTGTTTTTTTATTTAGCAGAGTTTCAATTAATCGATTAAAGCTAATTTCTAAATTTGATAATTCGTCAATTTTCATCGTTTGCTTGTCCCCTTGTCTCCTTGTCCCCCCATCCCCCCATCCCCTTGTCTTTCTAGCCGCCTCCGCCGAAGACTTCGACGTTAGCAAATAGACAAATGGGTGAACCATGTCCTACGGAAATCGCTTGATTTGGTTCTCCTTTGCCACAGTAAGCTGTGCCGTACATTTGCCAGTTAGAAGAGTTTCCGACTTTGATTAAGCTGTGCCAAAATTCGGGTGTGGTGGCTCGATAATTAGGATTGCGGAGGGTTTTGGTGAGTTTGCCGTTTTCGATTAATTTGGCGTACTCACAGCCAAACTGAAATTTATAACGTTGGTCATCAATTGACCAAGAACGGTTAGATTCCATGTAAACGCCGTGTTCTATGTCGGCGATGATTTCGTCAAAGCTGGCGTTTCCTGGCTCTAAATTCAAGTTTGCCATGCGATCGATCGCTGGTCGATTCCAAGAACATGCACGCGCACAGGCAACTCCTGGCACACCGGCTCTAGCTTGGCTTTCTAAACTGCCTACACCGCGCTGAAGTACGCCTTCTTTAATTAAGTACTCTCGTGTTGCCACTGCCCCAGTATCATCAAAGTTATAGCTGGCAAACTCTCCGGGTACGGTGGGGTCAAAGGTGATGTTCATTAACTCAGAACCGTATACTAAGTTCCCAAAGTCACTTTTGTTGACAAAGCTGCCGCCGGCGTAGTTGCGCTCATCTCCTAAAATGCGATCGATTTCTAGGGGATGTCCCACACTTTCATGAATTTGTAGCATCATTTGGTCAGGCGCTAAAACTAAGTTTGTGCGTATGGACGGGCATTCATCCGCTGTCAATAGTTCTATTGCTTGTTCGCCAATTTGCTGCACCCGTTGCCATAACTCTTCTTCTCTTAACAGTTCCATGCCACCTTGGTAACAGTGTGCTTGCCAGCCGTTGTTACTGCGCTGCTGCACGATCGCTCCATCTTGTGCCGTAGCTCCGTAATGAGTGCCTAATGACAATATTTTTTGATACACTTCCGAGCCGTTACTGCTGACAAACCACGTTTCTTTTTCGGTAGTAGTGGTGGTTGCCGTGGTTTGGACGATTTTATCGTCAACTTTTAAAGTTTTGCAAATGCGGATGAGTATATCATTTATTTCTCTGGGACTCAGTCCATCTAATGGTTTAAGAAATGGAGAAATATATTCACCAACCACTTTAGGGCGTTGTTTGGCACTGAAGGGATATATCCACCATTCACTTGCGGTTAGTGCCTGTTTATACGCTTTTTCCGCAGCAGCTTGCAAGCTGGTAAAATCCAGGGAGTTGGTAGCAGCGTAACCGAGACAACCATTAACCAAAACTTCCAGCATCACTCCGATAGTAGAGGATTTGCCGTTTGTCTGCGGTAAGGCGTCTCGAACATAACAATTATAGTTGTTTTCCTTTACGGCTCTAATACCAATCCAATCAGCGGGGATATTCAGAGAAGCGATGATTTTTGTTAATTCAGACCACATAATTAATGTTAGTTGTTAATTGTTAGTTGTTGGGTGGAGCGTTGTTGGGTGGAGCGTTGTTAGTTGTTAGGTGGTAGTTGTTGGGTGGAGCGTTGGTAGTTGTTGATTAGAAAATTCCTAACTTATAACTTGCGTACAGACGTTCCAGTGGAACGTCTCTACCTAACTCCTAACTTTTAATTTCTGTGCCAGCGGGTTCCATCACGGCTATCAATTAGGGTAATTCCACGTTCAAGCAGTTCATTGCGAATGCGATCGCTTAATTCAAAATTCCTCGCTAAACGCGCATCTTGTCTTTGGTGAATTTTCGCTTCAATTTCGGCATCGCTTAAACCCTCACTCACAGATTTTTCTGCTTCCATCTCGGCTTCTAAACCTAAAACTCCAGCCAAAGTGACAAGTGTATGCCACTGTTTGAGTAACTCATCCGGTGGTATTTCGGTTTTACCTTCATGGACAAAAATATTACCCTCTCGTTCTAGTTCCTTGGCTAATTTAAACAAAATCACCAACCCACCAGGGAAATTAAAGTCATCATTTACAGCTTCGATGAAACGTTCAACAATTTCAGGGAGTAGGGAGTGGGGAGTGGGGGGAAGGGGGGGAGGGGGGGAGGGGGAGAAAGAATTGTCTCCAAGTCGTCCTCCTTGTCCCCCTATCTCCTTGTCCCCTTGTCCCCCTGTCTCCTTGTCCCCTTGTCCCCATCCCAATTGATACCCGAAAAGCAAACCTTTTTTCAGGGTGTTCCAACCGTTGGTTGCTGCTTGAATTGCTTCGTCAGTAAAATCGATTGGTGTACGATATTGTGCCATCAGCACAAATAATCGCACTGCCATTGGGTCAACGCCTCGATTCAGTAAGTCGCGAATCGTGGTAAAGTTACCTAAAGATTTGGACATTTTTTCGCCATCCACCTTCACCATGCCGTTATGCATCCAGTAGCGAGATAACGGTTTGCCTGTCACTGCTTCAGATTGGGCAATTTCGTTTTCATGATGGGGGAAAATTAAATCTTCACCGCCGGCGTGAATGTCGATGGTTTCGCCAAGGCGATCGCGTACCATTGCACTACATTCAATATGCCATCCCGGACGACCTTTACCCCAAGGTGATTCCCAAGCGGGTTCATCTGGTTTTGCAGCTTTCCACAAAGCAAAATCAGCCGAATCTTTTTTGCGCTGATACTCTGGATCTTCTAGATCAACTCGTCCACTCGCACCAGCTTGTGAATTTTCTAATTTACGTCCAGAAAGCTTGCCATACTCAGGAAACTTACGCACCGCATAGTAAACATCGCCGTTACTTGGGTAAGCGTAGCCTTTGTTTTCTAACTCGTGAATTAGTCGAGTTATGCCATTCATTGTATGGGTAGCGCGGGGATATTCTGAAGCTTCTTTGACATTCAGCCGCGCCATATCCTCAAAATATGCTTTGATAAAGCGATCGGCGATCGTCTCCATCGTTGAGTGTTCTTGCCGCGCTCGATTCAAAATCTTATCATCAACATCAGTAAAATTCTGGACATAGCGCACTTCATAGCCGATAAATTGTAAGTATCGACGCACTACATCCCAAACTATACAAGCTCTGGCATGACCCAAATGGCAATAATCATAAACCGTCACGCCGCAGTAATACATCTTAACCTTTCCTGGCTCGACTGTTTCAAAAGGTTCTTGACGACGGCTAAGAGTGTTGTAAACGGTTAGGGTCATAACAGAGTAATGCTCTAATGAGAAGATACGTAATAATAGGGTAAGCAGCAAAGGACGGATGTCCAGCATCCCTATGCTAGTGTTTTCTGGACTATCTGCGCTACATTCCTTAATTTTGATTTTTTTGACACAGCGCTATGCAATCAGCAGTCACTCCCGACCAATCTCAAGCAATGGATGCACCGAAACAAGGTTTGCCAGTAACAATTATTACTGGATTTCTAGGTAGTGGTAAGACGACTTTACTTAATCATATTCTCACCAATCAACAGGGTTTGAAAACCGCTGTTTTAGTGAATGAATTTGGTGAAATTGGCATCGACAATGAGTTAATTGTTTCCACTGGCGAGAACATGGTGGAACTGAATAATGGTTGTATTTGCTGCACCATTAATAATGATTTGGTTGATGCTGTTTACAAAGTTTTAGAACGCGAGGAAAGGCTAGATTATCTAGTTGTAGAAACAACTGGATTAGCAGACCCGCTACCAGTCGCGCTGACATTTTTGGGTACAGAATTACGCGATTTGACTCGTCTGGATTCGATTATTACGGTAGTAGACGCGGCAAATTACAGCTTGGATTTATTCAACTCGCAAGCAGCTTACAGTCAAATTGCTTATGGTGATGTGATTGTTATCAATAAAACAGATTTGGTTGATGAAGCCACTTTGAATGAGTTGGAAAAGAAAATCGGGGAAGTTAAAGAAGGAGCTCGAATTCTTCGCACCACGCGATCGCAAGTCCCACTTCCTTTAATTCTCAGCGTTGGTCTGTTTGAGTCTGATAAGTATTTTGACACCGTTGATGAGCATAATCACGACCATCACGACCACGAACATCACCATCACGACCACGACGACCACGACCATTCTACATGCGGTCACGACCACCACGATCATCACGATCATCACGACCACGAACATCACCACCATCATTCCGACCATTTAGAAAATGATGGCTTTACCTCGATTTCTTTCCAGAGTGACAAGCCTTTCTCTATCAGGAAGTTTCAACATTTCTTAGATAACCAGCTATCTGAGAATATCTTCCGCGCTAAGGGAATTATGTGGTTTGACGAAAGTCCAAAGCGTCATATTTTCCACCTTTGCGGTAAGCGCTTCACAATGGATGATGATGAGTGGAAAGGTGAAAAGAAAAATCAGATTGTTTTGATTGGTCAAAATCTCGATAGCGAGACTTTGCTAAGTCAGCTGCAAAATTGCCTCTGTCTACCTTCGACTTCTCGCGGTAAAGGCTTCGGGAAATAAGAGTTAAGAGTAGGGTGCGTTACACTACGTTAACGCACCCTACGGACTTTAAATATGACTATCATAGAGAATCCTCTATATGAAAATTATTGTTTGGATAAAGTTTTTTTGTGAAGCCTTGCCCAAAAGACTTTACACCCAAAAAACACCAGAAAACCCAATAAAAGAAAGAGTGAAAATTGTCCAAGTGATTTAAGGATGTTATCAGATGGTTTAGAACTATTATTGATGGATAAAGCATCTTTTAATTTTCCATCGGGCATTATAGTTTCATAAAAGATAGTGTTTGTTAACACAGTACCATTTATACTTGCTCCAGCTAAATTAGCTTTACCTAAATAAGACATTGATGCGATCGCATCCCCTAGACGCCGATCGTAATGACGAAACCTTTCCGTACTTAATATCAAAAACCTTTTTGACCTGGAATATTTCACTGGGTCAGGATACGGCTCCAGAGTCAGCAACCAACAGGCGTGCCCCAAGGTGCGATTATTGGCTCATTTTCGTTGAAATTTTGACATTTAACATAGAATTTTCAGCCTCACCCAAAAACGCAAAAACTATTTGCAACTTAGCATTTTTGCGTGAGAAATTTATCTATTTATGACGCATAATTTGATTCAAGCAATAAGGGCGATGAGCAAAACAGCGCATACCCAAACGGCGAGTCAAAATACATCGCCCTTCACTCTGCTTAATTTTCAGCTTCAGTATCCAACTGTTGCACCTGTTCTGTGGATAACCCCGTCACTTTCGCTACAACTTCGGGTGAAATTCCCTCTTTTAGCAGATTCGCCGCCACACGCCGCGCTTCTTCAGCACGACCTTCAGCACGACCTTCAGCACGAGCTTCGTCTTTGAGAGCTTGATAAGTTACTGATTCTTGCATAAGTTCTTCCACTCTCTTTAATTTTCAGCTTCAGTATCCAACTGTTGCACCTGTTCTGTGGATAAGCCCGTCACTTTTGCCACAACTTCCGGTGAAATTCCCTCTTTTAACAGATTCGCCGCCACACGCCGCGCTTCTTCAACACGACCTTCAGCACGACCTTCAGCACGACCTTCAACACGACCTTGTTCTATCATTTCAGCTTTGAGAGCTTGATAAGTTACTGATTCTTGCATAAGTTCTTCTCGCAGCAACTGTTTAACTACGTCTTTCTCCAATACTAGCCCAGCCAGAATATACGCTGAGGCTGCAACATTACTTTGTGTCCGTTGGTCGCTAATGCTAGAAATTTCTTCAGCAACCTGCCTTAATGTTTCAGTACGGTCATTAGTATTGCTTAATACCGCAAAGGGTAACAATCCTGGATGCTCCAAAAATATACTTGTTGGTTGCTCCCAAAGGCGAATGACCTCAAACCTATGAAAGGTTTCTTCTAAACTGAATGTCGTTTGCTGCACAAGTTCTGAATTTGTCTGTTGCAAATAAATCACTACTTGGCGCATCCGTTTGCGGGGAAAACGGCGATACACTCGTAACCGATAGTCAATCATCCGAAAGGGAATATCAGCTTTGGGCAAAGTTTGGAATTCCAGATGCAGAACAACTTCATCAGATTGAAGCAATATCAGCGCATCGGCGCGGATGGGTTCAAGGGAGAGTTCTGAAGGACTTAACTCTGTGAGTGCGATCGCTTCCCCTAACAGCCAGGTGGCAAAATCACTGGGGAAAGTTTCAGCAAGAAATTTACAGGTATTATCGAACATTACGAGATTATTAAGTATTGAGACAATTGCCGGCTTTAGTTCTGAAGGTGAATAACCTCCAATTAACATGGAAGTTATTCACCAATTAAGTCTGACAAAGCAGCAAAGACTACTGCACTAAAATAGACCTGCTCAAAATACTCATAAATTCACCTGGGTTAGCAGTTGGTAGTAACGGACTCCATGCACCAACATCTGCATATCCAAGAACTTGCAAATAATGGATAGTGCTTTTCACAGCTTTTGGCGAACCAATCAACAGATGCTTGATAAATTCTCTATTTGGAGATGTTTGTTGTGTAACATCTTGCTGCAAGTCAGGTGCAATTACCTGCTCTGTTTCTGCGATACGCTTATTCTCAACTTGTGCAATCATAATATTGACCTCGCAAAAGGTTAACATTAGCTGTTGCGGTTCTTCTTGGCGGTTGAGCGCAACAGCTTTTGATTGTATCTATATTTGCAATTATTAGTAAATATGTCTATATTTTGCGAATGTCTTAATTCTGCGAATAGTAAAAATCAGATATAAAGCCACTATGCGATGATAAAATGTCGGTACTGAACACAATCAAACAATTTATAAGTGACAGAGAAATAAGTAGATATCGCTTCTGGCAAGAAACTGGTCTTGGCAGAGACACAGCATATCGCTTGTGTAATGACCCAACTTATATTCCGACTGGAAACGTATTAGAAAAAATTTGCGCTACCTATAATGTTCAACCACGAGAGTTGCTAATTTGGATACCAGATGATATTACTAGCGAAGATGCGACTATTTCTGTCCAAAAAGAAAAAGACAGGGAATAACAGATTTTTTGGTTGGATTCGGGTTTTCCGTAATGGATATGAGGCAGTTAAGAGAGAGATTAAATTTCAGAACCGTTGATGTTGCAAGTATCGTGGGTGTAGGCGAATCATCTGTACGAAACTGGGAAAAAGGGCGTACAATGCCCAAACTCAAGATCAATCAAACAGCGGCATTGTGTAGGTTATATAAATGTTCAATAGAAGAATTAGAGCAGGCAGTCAACGAATCTATGGCAAAAGCAAATCAACACGAAGACGTACCCTGAGCGAGTAGGTTAAAGCTAATATCTTGCACTATTCTCAATTAGCGTCCAGACCCGCCCAGAGTTAAAACTCACAGGCTTTTAGCTTAAGTCCACGCTTTGTGGACTAAAACCTTTATCTAGTCGTCTAAAGACGACTTTAGCTATTAGCCTTAGAATGAATTCTAAGGCGGTTGTTGGTATTGGTGCAAGATATCAGTTAAAGCCAACTTGTCAATTAAGTAACATTTAGGAGCGATCGCATTATCTCCAACAGTACTTCTTATGCGTGTTATCATCCAGCGAGTTAAATCATCTCAAGTTACCGTAAACGGTGAAATTATCGGCAAAATTAAACGAGGGTTAAACTTACTCGTCGGTATTGCCGATACAGATACTGCTGTCGAAGTTGACTGGATGGTGCGTAAGTGTTTAAACTTGCGGCTGTTTCCTGATGAAGAGGGGGGAGACAGATGGCAAAAATCCGTACAGGAAATTAACGGTGAGTTGCTGGTAATTAGTCAATTCACGCTTTACGGAGACTGTCGCAAAGGTCGCCGTCCCTCTTTTGACCGTTCAGCCGCTCCAACATTAGCCAAAGATTTATATAATAACTTTGTCGCCAAGTTGCAAGAAAGTGGTTTGCGGGTGGAAACTGGTGAATTTGGGGCAATGATGCAAGTGTCGATTGAAAATGACGGTCCTGTGACTTTATTGCTAGAGCGAGAAGCAACATAAGGGTTTATACGTAGTTAATAAAAATAAGCAACGCTATACTAAGCAGTTCTAAATGATGAGAGAATATTAAATTAACCATCACAAAAGTTTAAATCTCATCATGGCGAAGATCCAGTTTTCCAGAGGTATTAATGAAGAAGTTATTCCAGAGGTACGGTTAACGCGATCGCGTAGTGGCGACAGTGGTACAGCAACGTTTATTTTCACCAATCCTAAAGCTTTGGATCAAGGCGTCACTGAAGATATCACCGGCATGTATATGATTGACGAAGAAGGGGAAATCATCACTCGTGAAGTCAAAGCTCGATTTATCAACGGCAAACCAGAAGCATTAGAAGCTATCCATATAATGAAATCTAGCCAACAATGGGATCGTTTTATACGCTTTATGGAGCGGTATGGCGAGGAAAATGGATTAGAATTGAATAAAGCTTAATCGGGCATTGGGCATTGGGCAATGGGCATTGGGCAATGGGCATTGGGCATTGGGCATTGGGAATTAAAGAAGTTCAAGTTCGCTCATCGGTGAATAAATACGATTCTTTCCATGCCCCATGCCCATTCCCCATTAACAAAATATATGCAACAACCTCATCCTGACTCGCCAGAAATGTCAGTAACTTGTGCTGTGGTTACAGTTAGCGATACACGCACAAGCGAAACAGACAAAAGTGGACAGCTAATTCAGCAATTACTCCTCAATGCAAATCATGCTGTAGGAGCTTACACAATTATCAAGGATGAACCAGCACAAATTCAAGAGCAAATTCAATTGTTGGGTAAAAACGCTAATTTAGATGTAGTAATTTTCAACGGGGGCACGGGAATTGCACCGAGGGATACCACCTACGATGCAATTGAGAAATTGCTCTCAAAAACCTTACCGGGATTTGGGGAGTTATTTCGCTTTTTAAGTTATCAAGAAATTGGTTCGCGAGCGATCGCATCTCGCGCTGTTGCTGGTATTTATCAACAAAAATTAATCTTTTCTCTTCCTGGTTCTAGCAATGCTGTGCGGTTGGCGATGTCCAAGTTGATTTTACCCGAACTCGTGCATTTAGTCAGCCAGATGCGGACTTGATATAATATCATGTCTCGTAGATTACATATGATGTAGAGACGTAGCAGTGCTACGTCTCTACAAGGAAAACGGATTTTTTATTAATGTCAATTAAACGGACATGATATAACTTTGCGCCTCCTGACTCCTGTACATACGCGACCGATCGCGTCTCTACAACTCCTAACTCTCCTTAAAAAAACAACCCCCTTTAGATAGAGGGGGGTTGCGAGATTTTACCATCGTTATTTTTTCAAAGTTTCAAAATTGAGCGATTCTCCGTAGGAGAGGCTACGCCAACGCCAAACTCATTACAGACAAAATTGCTGCGATAATATAAAAAACGCCAACTACTTGTTGTTCAGACCATCCAGTAAGTTCTAAGTGATGGTGTAAAGGTGCCATTTTGAAAAGCCGCTTACCTTTACCATCAGGACCTTTTGTGGCTTTGTAGTAACCAACTTGCGCCATTACTGAAAGGGTTTCGACGAAGAAGATACCGCTAATAATAAATAGCGCTACCAGGCTATTAGTCATTAATCCTACGGCAGCCAGAGCGCCTCCCAGCGCTAGAGAACCAGTATCTCCCATAAAAACGCGAGCTGGGTTGCGATTATGAGCTAAAAAGCCCAAGCAACTGCCACTGACAGCAGCACAGAAAACCATCAATGTCAGCGAGGTGGGGGCGATGAGAACACCTAATGCGAAGATAGCGATCGCTACTGTTCCGGCTGCCAACCCATCAATTCCATCAGTTAAATTAGTCGCGTTACTTTCTGCTACTAAAACAAAACCAGCTAAAGGCCAAAATAAAAATCCCAGAGGTAGCGAAAAACCTAATATCGGCAAAGCGATATTCGTAATATTAGAAGGTTGGTTAAACATTAGCCACAGACAAAACAGTGCGGCAAAACCGACTTGCAAAGCCAGTTTCATATGAGGCGATATACCTTTATTGGACTTACGGCGGAGAATTTGCCAATCGTCAATCCAGCCAATCAAACCGTAACTTAGTGTTAATGCGGAAACCGCAAGTACTTCATATGAAAAGTTAGACCATATACAAGCAATAATCACCGCCACAGGCACAAAGAAAATGCCGCCCATTGTTGGTGTGCCTGCCTTTTTCAAATGCGCTTGCGGACCATCCTCGCGGATGATTTGCCCTGCTTTGAGTGCTTGCAGCCACGGTATTACCCAAAAGCCGACGGCGCCCGACAATAGCGCAGACAACAATAGTGGCAGGGTTAGCGACATACCCTGCCAAGGCAACCGATTGCCCATCCAATCTAAACTTAGTGCTGCAACACTTAGTCCTACACCCAATAAAGAGACTAGACCAATACCAGAAATATTTAAACCTTGGTCAGGAGATAATTTAGCGTCCACGGATATTTCCCTTCACTCCACACTTACATTCAATAAATTACGGGGACTATGCCACTTTTGCCCCCTACCGACAGAAATTAATCGTCTTCTACGGGGATATCGTCGTCATCATCGATATCATAATCAATTCCGCCATCTTCTACACCCATCAAAGCTTCCACATCATCTTCCGAAGATGAAAAATCCGCTTCTTGAACTTCACGCGCTATCAGACGATTACTTGACTGCAACCAGTCCAAGAGCGAGGACTCTTGCTTTAATGGAATTACGGCGGCTCGTTGGTTGCGGGGTTCTTCACGTAATGGAGAATTCAACATATCGACGAAGGCACGAAAAGGCTACAGTGAATAGACATTAAGAGTTTATCACTTGATCTAGGCGAATTTAGTTCATCATTCAACTCTCTCATAGAAAAATCCGTCAAAAAATTTTTATTTAATAGCAGTAAACGATCGCACGGGACTTGTGGATTCTCAATTAATGTTATGCCTTTATACACAGAACATTAATATCGTCTTAATACTGATATTTTTTGAGGTAATGACACATCATGACAAAGGCGTATTTAATTAATGCAATTGCTTCTACAAATCGGGGAATTTTGGCAACTGAATTAGAAAAACAGGCTATCGAAGCTGCGATCGCTAACTTAGAAGACTTAAACCCTACACCTCGTCCGGTTGAAGCTGTTCATTTGCTCAATGGCAATTGGCGACTGCTATACACCACAAGCATTGGGCTATTAAACCTCGACCGCATACCCTTGTCTAAAGTTGGTCAAATTTATCAGTGTATTCGCGTAGAAACTCAGAGCGTTTACAACATAGCCGAATTTTATGGCTTACCATTACTCCAAGGTTTAGTGAGCGTGGCTGCTAAATTTGAAGTAGTTTCCGAGCGGCGCGTCAAAGTCAAATTTGAGCGGTCTATTATCGGCTTGAAAAACTTAATAGGTTACAGTAATCCGGAAACTTTTATCCAACAAATTGAAGCTGGTAAAAAATTCACTGCAATTGATTTTCCTATTAAAAGTGGTGAACAACAAGGCTGGCTAGATATCACCTATCTAGATAACGATCTGCGTATTGGTAGAGGTAATGAGGGTAGTGTGTTTGTCTTAACCAAAGCATAAAATGTTCCTCAAAGAGTATTTGCGAATGACCTTAAGCGATTGTAGGTACTTTGTCAAGAGGGTAATGGGGCATTGGGCATTGGGAATTGGGCATCGGGCATGGGGGATGGGGCATGGGGGATGGGGAATGGAAAAGACAATTACCAATTACCAATTACCCCTTCGGGGTTCGCGGCTGTGCTTCAAGTCGGGAGACCCGACGGCAGATGACGGCAGGTGCTTCATTTGGGGAGACCCCAAGACCGCACTGCCTCCCCAACGCACTGGCTCACCAATTACCAATTCCCAATGCCCAATGCCCGATGCCCAATTCCCAATGCCCCATGCCCCATGCCCCATCCCCCATGCCCAATGCCCTATGCCCAATGACTAATATAGATATAATTCCAAATCATGCTACAGAAATGCTAATCGCACGTAAGTGGCTTTAAAATCTAAAATTCAAAATTGATGGATAGACGGTCTTTTATACTGGGTACGGGCGCACTGGCTTCGCAACTGCTTGTTGGGTGTGCTGACAACAATCAGGCGAAATTAAACGTGCAGCTATTGAAAGGCTCTATCCCCGGACAGGTGGTGAATCAATTTAGCAAGAGTTTACAGCAAAAAGCACAATTAAAGTTTGCCCCAGTAGGACAATTGCAGGATTTATTCGCTCAATTGGAAACTTGGCAGGGAAAAACCAAAAATACTGATGGTAAGGGATGGCTTCCCTCATTACCCTTGCCGCAATTCCAAAAAGCTGTTGTAGCCGATTTGGTAACGTTAGCAGATTACAGACTAAAAGAGGCGATTGAGCAGAAACTAATTCAACCATTGGAAGAGTCGCAGTTAAAACAGTGGTCTGCTTTGCCGAAACGCTGGCAAGAATTGGTGAGACGTAATGACCAAGGTAATTTGGATGCTCAAGGAAAAATTTGGGCTGCACCTTACCGCTGGGGTAGTAGCGTGATTGTTTACCGCCGCGATAAATTTAAACAATTGGGTTGGACACCGAGAGATTGGGCTGATTTGTTTAGAAGTGATTTGCGCGATCGCATTTCTCTACTGGATCAACCACGAGAAGTTATTGGTATAGTTTTGAAGAAGTTAGGAAAATCCTACAACACAGAAAATCTGGATCAAGTGCCTTCTTTGGAAAAGGAATTACGAACCTTAAACCAACAGGTCAAGTTTTACGCTGATGATAAGTATCTCGAACCCTTAATCATTGGCGATACTTGGTTAGCAGTTGCTTGGTCAAGCGACGTTGTGCGGATGCTAACACGTTATCCAGAACTTGCGGTAATTATCCCTGAGTCCGGAACGGCAATGTGGTCAGATTTGTGGGTACGTCCAGTTGGGGGAAAAAGTGCTTTATTATCTGAGTGGATTGATTTTTGTTGGACTCCCAACATTGCCAAGCAAATTTCTTTGCTGACTAAAACTAATTCCCCAATTTCTACCGTCATTGCGACATCTGACATACTCGAACCATTACGCAATCTTTTAGTCAGTAATTCTCAATTTTTCGATAAAAATGAATTTTTGCTACCTTTATCTCAATCAACGCAAAAGCAGTACCAAGATTTGTTTGCCAGAATCAAAAATGAAGGATGAAAAATATCTCTTTTTCTATAAAGAGCGTCCCAATCCTAGTTTATTCTGACTATTAATATCTATCCTACATAAAGCTGGACTTGTTTTAAAGTTACAAGTATAAGTTGCTAAACGTTCTTGTTGATAGTTGAAAACCCGGATATTGTAACCGTAATTCCTGGCAAGGCTGCCTACACGATTCACGAAGTTGTATCGTTCTAAATAGTCTAAAATACTCCAAAATTGCTGGTTGACAACAACATCAACTCGTGCAGGTTGTGTACCTTTTGCTGGATATGCTATCCAGTTATCTAACAACTTGTTTTCAGAGTTTTCTTTTGCCCACCATAAACTGGGAACAGTCAATTGCCCTTGGTTAATGGTGTTAGCTGTAATTACACCTTTTGGATTGTTCAATAAATTTAATTCTAAAGGAGCATCAGAAGCGGGTGGTATAGATGCTTCAGTTTGCGCTGTTGATGGTTGAATTGATAAAAGGGAAATCGTGGTGAGGCTAATGCCTAAGAATAGTGTAAGTAATGACTTTTGAACACCCATTTTATGTTTACGCATAACTTATACCCTGTTCGATTTGGGATTCATCCTCAAAGGAGTATGGGTAATAGGTTTTCATCAATTCTTCAAAACCCATTACCCATTACATTTTTTAGACTATCCTCAATTCCTTAATCTAAAATATGAAATTTAGAATTGTCTACTTACTAAGGACAGAGCTTTTAATACCAATGTTTCCAATTTGAAGCGCATAACCAATGTAAGCGGCAATCAAAACAATTTTTCTGTTTTCTACCAGATGGCTGAAACAAGCCACGCGATCGCGTGGCTTTTTTTAGTGGCATTTCCACATCCAACAATCAAGCGCAGTGTGTTATTTTCACTCATATTGCAAACAAAGCAGCGTGGATGCTGGCAACTTCTTTGGGTGAAGCTGCGAGTGCTTCAAAAATACAATACGTATGCGATCGCTTAAGGGGTACTGCGCGGGTGCGCGATCGCACCTACGGAATGTTAGTTAAAATTCCGAAAAAAATCTCAAAAAGTCCTAAAAATAAAATTACACTTTTTTTGGCACTTATGATATTGGTATTAATTATATAAATTAAATACGTAAACATACTTAAACAATCTTGCTTTATCAATTAAATAACTGTATTGTTAAAAGTGGCTTTTCAAAAAAAGCGCTAATAAAACATAATTTCAGCGCATAGAAAAAAGCGTTGCCTTGGTGAATCGACGAATATCGATATCAAACTTGTGTTTGTGTTCGGTTGTCATTGACATCATCAGGAATTTTCCGCATGGATACTATAGATTTATGAGGATTGATTCCACTGATGTGGAGTTTCTAAACAAAAAGAGTGCGATCGCGTATCTAAATAAATTTGAGTAAACTCCGCTTAACTACTTGCAGTTGAAAATTACAGTTGCCTTTAGACAACTAAATTTTCACTTGATGGAAATAAAAAATTAGTGAATTGGATTCAGGAAAAATCATGTCTTCTAGTTTTTCTCGTCGTCAATTTTTAAGTTTAATCAGCTTCGTGGGTATTGGAACCGTAGTTGCGGGAAGTGCTCCATTCCTTGGCAAATTATTGGTTAGTAAAGCTGAAGCTCAAGATATATCTGAGGAAGTATACAAAGGTAGAAAATATAGGATCGTCACCAATCAAACGCAAGATACGACTGGAAATATAGATAATACATTTGACACATCAAAACAGCTATTTCTTGATGACAAAGAAATTAGAATTATCAGAAATAATAATACAGACAAATATATGACACCTCTTTTATTTGGGGAGTTTAACTCGCCCCATGAAATAGCGAAAAGGTTAATAGACCAGGGAATAAAGTTTCCTATTGGTGAGGTAAAGCTAGATCCTAATGTTGATTGAAAATTATTGGCGTAAGCATTTAAGGAATTGAAGAAACAAAGGAAGCAAAAAATTGAGGTGGAAGATGAAGAATATTAGAAAAAATTTCAGGTATCTGAGTAGCACTGAAAAACAAAACTACATTTCGGCAGTCAAAGCAGTCAAAGCTAGTATTAGTCGTACTACTAACCGTAGTATTTACGATGAGTATGTGCTTTGGCATACTTTAGCAACCGCACACGAAGACCCAAGCGATCCCAGGCATTTCCGTAATGCTGCTCACGTGGGTCCGGCGTTTCTTCCTTGGCATCGCTATTATCTTTACAGATTTGAACGGCAACTACAAAAAAGAGTGCCTGGTGTGACAATTCCCTACTGGGACTGGACGCAAGATGCTGACGATCCTTTCAATTCACCACTTTGGGATGATGACTTTATGGGAGGTAATGGTGACCCTGAGGATAATAACTTAGTTAAGACTGGTCCATTTGCAACCGATCAATGGATAACCATTAATGCGGATGGCAATCCTAAGGGAGGCTTACAACGCGAGTTTGGTAAATTCAGTAAAGGACTACCAACTCGAACAAATGTGCAGATCGCAATCGAGGAAACTCCTTACGATCAAGAACCATGGAACATAGATAGCAGTCCCAGCCATCGCAATCGGCTTGAAGGCTTCCTCACTCCGGGCGGATCAGTTAATCCAGACGGATCGCTTATTATTAATCCAGACGGAACATTCGCTGTTGAATTACACAACCAAGCTCATACATGGATCGGGGGCGATATGTCAAATGTGGTTATTTCACCAAACGATCCAGTTTTTTGGCTGCATCATTGCAACGTAGATCGGCTCTGGGCAATATGGCAAGAGAAGAACCCAAGCCAAGGATATCTACCCACTGGTGACGGACCAGAGGGACACAATCTCTACGACCTAATGTATCCTTGGGATGGGAAAACTACCAGGCTAAAGGCTAGACCCGTAGAAGTTCTAAATTCTAGAAGACTCGGCATCTACTACGATTAGTAGATCGGCGCGATAGAAAATCAAAACAATTTTTCTTTGTTCTACCAGATTCAAAAAAGTAGAAAGAAGTGCGATCGCGCTCAAGCGGGCACCGAAGTGCGAAAAGCGCCGATCAACAACACAGCGCAATGGTGAGCAATGCGGCTCCCGCAAGCGCCGCTGCCGTCCGAATATGGTTCCAGAACGTCCAGTTGGCAAGGTAGCTGACCCACAGGCTCGCGCCGTCAGTGCTGCTGGGATCGACCCTCGCTAGCGCATCGTTCAGCGGCACGTTGAACACGATTGTCACTCCTACTGTGCCGACGAGATAGAGCAGGCTGCCAACGAGCAAGTAGGCAGCACCGGGTTGATGCCACCTTAACAGCGAGGAAAAAGCCAGAAAGATGCAAGCCGCAGCCGTTCCAAAGAGCGCCATCATGAACAATGGATTGATCGCTGTAATGTTAATCGATTGCATGGCGGCAATGCCCTGTGCTGGTTGGAGTCGCGAAAGAGCGTTCATCACGAAAGTCGAGAAGGCAAAGAAAACTCCAGCCACCAGTCCGCAGCCTAGTGCCGCGAAAAGCTTCAATGCGAAAGGCAAGTGGTTAACAGTTACCATAAAGCCTCTTGTGGATTACTGCCCAACAATGTTGTTGAGCGATCGGATTTTACTGCATTGCCTTATTTTCCCACCAGTTGAGCTTGGGTACGAGCAGCCGCGATCGATTGAGCCAAACTTGTGCCACCAAACTCGTCTAAACACCAAATCTAAGAGTAATTCACCGTGTTACTCGTTACTGTACGGTATAGCCGCCATCAATTACTAAGTTTTGTCCTGTAATGTAAGAAGCTGCGTTTGAACATAAAAAGACAACCGCTTCTGCAACTTCTTCAGCTTCCCCTAACCGCTTGAGGGGAATAGTTGCTGTCATTTCCTGAAACACTTCTTCTGGAAGACCTGCCAAAATATCAGTCGAAATAAGACCGGGACTAACTGCATTAATACGAATTTTCTGGCTGGCATATTCGATTGCAGCTGAACGAGTTAGCCCAACAACTCCGCTTTTGGCTGCTTGGTAGGCAGAAAAACTAGATGCACCGATAACAGCACCGCCCATAGATGCCATATTAGCGATCGCTCCCCCACCTGTTTTCAGCATCGCCGGAATTTCATACTTTAAACAAAGCCACACCGCTTTCAAATTCACATCAATCTCAGAATCCCAGTCTTCTTCGGTTCTTTCAGTCAGGGGAATCGATTTTCCAACACCTGCGTTGTTAAAAGCACAATCCAAACGACCATAAATTTCTACTGTTTTATTGACTAATGCTTCAATTTGTGCTGCGTTAGTTACATCTGTTTGTACAAATAAAGCTTCACTTCCGGCTTCTTCAACTAGACGCACTGTTTCTTCACCTTCTTGGGTGCGACGAGCTGCAATGACGACTTTCGCACCTTCTTTGGCAAAAGCAACTGCTGTTGCTCTGCCAATCCCGGAACTACCACCAGTGACAATTGCCACTTTGCCATCTAATTTACCTGCCATAAATTCTTGTCCTAAAAGAAAATGGGGAATGGGGAATGGGGAATGGGGAAAGAAAAATTTCCTACTCCCTACTCCCTATTCTTTCTGGGGAATGGGGAATGGGGAATGGGGAATGGGGAATGGGGAATGGGGAAGAAGAAAGATTTTCACCTTCACAATAAAATGTGCTGAAGGTTATAGTATTTCAGATTCTTGCTGCTTTTTGTAAGTTCTTGCTATTTTCTTTTATTTTTAATTCTTTGTCGGTGGCAAACTGCGGATAAAGCTTACTTAATAATTGTGCTATCTCTTCTGAGCTAGAAGAGTTGATTAAACTCAGGTTTAAAGGCGCTTTACTGATAAACTTGGCATAAGACTCACTTAAATAAGGACGATAATTCGGTTTGTTGAGAAGATGAGTTTCAAAAAAAGCCACACTGAGAGCTTTGACATAAGAGTAAGCTGGTGTGCGATCTGGACCAAGTAATCCATTTGGTACAGGTATCACTCTTTCACTGGGAGGTGGATCTGTTTCCACTGTGAAGTGAGTGCCATTTTCGATTAATGCTAAATATTTATCTGGATTTGGTAGCCTGGTAAAAGGAAAAATCTGTTCTGGTACGGCTGGGGTAAAAATATCTTGACTACCTGCTACTAACATTGTCGGAATTTTAATTTGACTTACTCCCTTAGAGCCAAAAATTGTGCTATCTAAGGGATTCATTGCCAAAATTGCTTTTACCCGCTCATCTTTAATTGGATAAATAGCTGGTTTTACTTCCAACGCTCTACACTGTAAGAAAACTGATAAATTTAACGAACGGTTAGGACTACAATCTTTACGGACTTGCGGAAAATTTATTGTTGCTCCTGCTAACGCTAAAGCAGTATATGCGCCTAAAGAATGTCCGATTACTCCTACTTGTTGAAGATTCAATTTTCCTTTGAGATTAACATCAGAATCGTTCAGACGTTGAAGTTCATCTAATAAGTATTTTACATCTAAGGGACGGTTAATTAATTCTGTTGCTTGTGGGGGACTTGCAATTCCTGATAAGAATTGTTGAAACTCCTTAGAGTTAGTTTCCGGATGTTCAATGACCGCGACTGCAAAGCCATAGGATACTAAATGTTTAGCTAAATAGGCAAATGTATTGCGGTCTTGTGCCAAGCCGTGAGAAATTACAATTACAGGGAAAGGCGAAGAAAAGCTAGGTGTTTTGTTTTGCGGCGATTGAGGTAAATATAAATCTGCGCCGTAGTTGCGTTCTGGGATAGATCCAGATTGTCCATCACGCGATCGCTCGCGTAAATTTAAAGTAATTTTTTGGAAACCCAAACCACCTGCAAGTCGAATATCTTGCCGTTGCGAAAAATCAATTTGCGCTTGTGTTGTATTTTTATCTGCTAATTGTTGTAATGTCGAAACTACTGCATCTCTTTTTTTCAGTAAATCTGATAATTGCCCAAATGTATTTACCGTTTCCGAAAAGTTCAAACGTATACTGGGGCTAGGATATCGACGTATGATATTAACTAATGTTAAACCTTGTGGGTCAGCAGCAGATAAAATAAGTGCAGATCGTAAAGCGTAGAAACCATTTTGTCTAGTTTCCACTTGCACTAATTCTCCCAGACGTTGCAGTATTTTTTCGCCTATGGGGGAATAAGTAAATTGCGACACTAAGGTGGGGCTAATATTAAATTTGGTTTGGAGAAATTCTCGTAGTTGTGCTAGTTGTTCTGGTTTAGCACGTTTAGCATAAAAGGCAAAGTCGGAAGTAATTTTACCTTGTTTGGCAAATATTTCTAAATCATTGGTGGAGATGGAAAAGTCACCAAATGGAGGGTAATAAAAATCAATGCGATCGGCTCCGAATGCAGGTGTTGTAATTGCTACACTGGATATAACTCCAAATAATGAAGCGTTGGCGTAGCCTCTCCAACGGAGAATCGCTTTTCCTACCCAATGCTGCTTTTTGTGAAGTATCTTACTCAAATAATCTATATTGTGCTGTGTCATTGCCACTACTGCAAGAGTGTCTGCCACAGTATGATATAACTTTTTGTTTCTCAAAATATCTAGTTTCATATCCCCGACTTATTGAATAAGTCGGGGATATTGTTTTTCACAATAGTATACTAGAGGATAGCTATCCGCTAGATTTTTCCACTAGACTTTTTAAGTGTAAATACGCTTCCTCTGGGGTTAGTGCTTGAGACTTACTCTCGTTGTGAATGTAAAATTCCCAACTATCAGGAAAGTGATGCACAACAAAACTAGAGATAAGTTTCAATTTCAAAGCTTTTTTTCCTAAAGCTTCTGCTTGTTCTGCTAAAGTAATTTCGTCATGAAACTCAGAGTTACTCATGTTGAATGCTTTCTTGAGTTGATCGGAATATTATTAATTATTAATCCTATACTCTTTTAGCTACCTTTATAAATTATTAAGTTGTGTGCATGTTGTCTGGCTTGTGGCGATTTTGTAAGATAATTTTGGGGGTGACACCCGTAAGGCGTTTAAAATGTAGGTTAAGATGACTTTGGTTGGCAAAGCCGCAGGCTAAAGCAACATCAATTATTGGCATTTCTCCTTGTAATAACAATTGTTTGGCTCGCTCAACTCGCTGCTGAATTACATATTGATGTACAGACATATTCATTGATTGCTTGAAAAGACGACAAAAGTAAAATTCACTTAATTGAGCGATCGCGGCAATTTCTGCTAGTCTCAAATTATACTGAAGATGAGCGTTGATATATTCAATTACTTTCTGTAATTTGTGTTTTGGCAATCCATCTGAAGAAGTGGAAATCTGAGTTTTGAAAACAGAATATTTTCTCAGCAAATGCGTTATCAATGTTGTTTTTAGTTGCTCGATAAATAAGTTACCAGCGATACCACCAGAAACTAGCTCATCTTTAAATGCTGAAAGAATGCCTTGAATGAGTGGGTCTTGCAATGTGGCAAAATGAGGCTTAAGTTCGATGCGTAGACGCGTTCGCCCTTGGCGTTGCCGCAGGCTAGCGGCTTGTCGCCTGACATCGCTTTTCACCAACTCTTGTCCTACCTTATTAAACAAGCTTGGTTCAATTCCCACAAACATAAACTCAATATCCTTTAACCACTGACAGCGGTGCAGCACTCCAGCTGGCAAAATGAAAGTATTGCCATGCACTAACTGCTGTAACTTTCCATCAATCCACTGTTCCAAAGGCGTTGGTGAACAAATATATGTCAAAATATGCAAGCAGTGAAGATGTTCTGTAGTATCGTGTGTCGGCTGTTGTTGCAGTTCAAAATGAATATCACTCCACTGAGCGTTTTTGCTAGAAACAATTGGCGATTTAGGCAAAATTAAATTCGATGCATCTGCTTGACGATAATCGATGATGGTAATTTGCTGTTGTTGCGCCATTTTTCTACTAGCAAGATGATTTGACAATTAACATCGATAAATTAACATATCGTAAAGACGTTCCGACGGAACGTCTTCTACAATACCAGGATTATGCAACAGTTGATTTATTTACCAGAAATAGCAGAATTTCTCGATCGCTTGTTTGCGGTTGAACGTTACACCGAAGCTGAAAGAGGTGGTGTATATTTGCCATCATCCCGTAGTATTAAACGTTTGGGTTTGGCGTTAGAACCTAAGACAGATTTATCAGAATGGGTGATCGCGCAAAATATAGATGCGCTATTCTTACATCGACCCTGGAAACTTCAACCACAACAACTTACACCAGATGTCGGGGTAATTGCTTATCATTTACCATTTGATGAGTATTTGACGTTGAGTTACAATTCTCGCTTGGCGGAAGTTTTGGGAATTTCATCTCTAGAAGTTTTAGGAAAAAAAGATTGTCGTGCGATCGGTATGATTGGAGAGATACCGAAGCAGAATTTTCATAATTTATGTAATTGTATCAATCAAATCTTTGGAGGATACGAGCAAGTACTGACGGCAGAACAGAGTGAAGTATCACGAATTGCTGTTGTTGGCGCAATGACAGACTTGCTGGTACGTGAAGCAGCAAATAAAGGTGCTGAAGTTTATATAACAGGACAATTGCGACAGCCAGCCGAACAAGCGATGCAGGAAACTAAAATTGCAGCGATCGCTATTGGGCACCGTCGTAGTGAAGTTTGGGGTTTACGTGTACTCGCAGGAATACTACGTGAACGTTGGGCTAATTTAGAGGTTTTAGTTGCTCCCTAATGCATAGGGCATTGGGCATTGGGCATTGGGCATTGGGCATTGGGCATTGGGCATTGGGCATTGGGCATTGGGCATTGGGCATTGGGCATTGGGCATTGGGCATTGGGCA